>NZ_DASWSJ010000212.1:0-7800 GCF_036402745.1 Actinophytocola sp.
GCTTCTTCTCCCGGCGGGCCTTGACGACCTCGATGACGATCGGGATGAACGAGATCAGCACGATGAGGATCAGCATGAGCTCGATGTTGTTGTGCACGAACGAGATCTGGCCGAGGAAGTAGCCGAGCACGGTGACGCCGCTCGCCCACGCCACGCCGCCGATCGCCGAGTAGGCGAAGTAGCGCTTCGGGTCCATCCGGCCGACGCCAGCCATCGCGGTGATGAACGTGCGCACGATCGGCACGAACCGCGCCATGACGATGGCCCGCGCGCCGTACTTGTCGAAGAACTCGTGCGTCTTGTCGACGTACTCCTTGCGGAAGAGCTTCGAGTCGGGCTTGCTGAACAGCGTCGGCCCGGCCTTGGCGCCGATCCAGTAGCCGCAGACGTTGCCCGCGAACGCGCACACCGTGACCAGCACGCACACGATCCACAGCGGGGTGGCGATGGCGCCGCTGGCGACGAACAGGCCCGCGGTGAACAGCAGCGAGTCACCCGGCAGGAAGAACCCCACGAGCAGGCCGCACTCCGCGAAGACGATCAGGCACAGCACCGCGAGCGCCCAGCCGCCCATCCCCTCGAGGATGACGTTGGGGTCCAGCCAGGACGGCAGGAGGGACATCGTGTGCACGGAGGCAGTAGCTAGCGTCACGGTTGTCAAGGTACCGAAGCATTCTTAAAGGAGGGTTAGGAGTCCGACCACCGCGCCCGCCGCCAGACCGAGTAGGAGCGCCAGCAGGATGACCCAGCCGACCGCGATCCGGCCCTCGGGCTCGAGCTGGGTGGTCCGGTCGGCCACCCGCAGCCCGCGCACGGTCGGCGGGTCGGCCGGCGGAAGGCGCATCCCGCTGCCGGAGAGCAGGCCGTAGCTGCCGAGGACCGGGCTGGTGAGGTCGGTGTGCTCGGGTCCCGGTAGCGGCGTGCGGGCCGCGTGCGCCCGCAGCGCCTCGGCGACCAGCCGTTCCGGATCGTCGGTCACACGGTGACGCTATACCCAGGCGCCGCGGTGCATGACCGCGCTCGGGTGCAGCGTCTCGTCGAGCAGTACCAGGTCGGCGGCGTACCCGGCGGCGATCCGGCCGGTCACCGTGCCGAGCCCGAGCAGCTCCGCGGGCCGGGTCGACGCGGCGGCGACGGCCTCCAGCACACCGAGCCCGCAGCCGTGGACGAGGTTGCGGAACGCGGCGTCCATCGTGAGCGTGCTGCCGGCGAGCGACCCGCCTCCGGCCAGCGTCGGGATGCCGTCGGTGACCGTGACCTCGAGCCCGCCGATGTCGTAGACCCCGTCGCCGGCGGCCGCGGCCGAGATCGCGTCGGTGATCAGCACGGTCCGGCCGGCACCCGCGTGCCGCGCGGCCAGGCGGACGACGGTCGGGTGCAGGTGGACGAGGTCGCAGATGAGCTCGACCGTGACCCGCTCGTCGTCGAGGAGCGTGCCGATCGGCCCGGGCTCGCGGTGGTGCAGCGGGCGCATGCCGTTGAAGAGGTGGGTGGCGACGCTGGCGCCGGCGTCGACGGCCGGGATCACGTCCTCGGCCAGGGCGTCGGTGTGACCCACCGCGGCGAGCACCCCGGCGTCGACTAATCGCTTCACGGCCGGGACCGCGCCGTCCAGTTCGGGCGCGATGGTGACCATGCGGATGGCGCCCTTGCCGGCGCTGAGCAGCAGGTCGACCGAGGTGGCGTCCGGGGGCCGCAGGACCGCGGGGTCGTGCGCCCCGCAGCGGGCGGCGGACAGGAATGGGCCTTCCAGGTGGATGCCGGCGATCAGCCCGTCGGCGACCAGCTCACGCAGGACGGCCACCTGCTCGACGAGCTCGGGGACGGGCCGGGAGACGAGGCTGGCGAGCATCGTGGTGGTGCCGTGCCTGCGGTGCGCGTCGACCGCGTGGCGGACCTGGGCGGGGTCGAGGCTGGTGAAGGCCGCGCCGCCGCCGCCGTGGCAGTGGATGTCGACGAACCCGGGGACGACCCAGGCGCCGCCGGCGTCGGTCGGGCGGGCATCGGCGCGGTCGGGCGGATCGCCGGCGCCGACCGCGCTGATCGCGCCGTCCTCGACGAGCACCCAGCCGGGGTCGAGCACGCCGTCCGGCGTCGCCACCCTGGCCCGGGCGATCAGCTGCGCTGCCATGCCACTCCCCTTGAACCGCCGACTCTCGACTATTGGTCTATACCATAGCGGTACTGGACCGGTTGGGGACTATTCACAAGATACCAATGAGATTGGTTCGTGGGTAACGGTCAGCTCACGTTCTGCGCCGAGCCAGCGAACCCACGACGAAACCACCGAGCACCCCACCGATCCCGAGGAGCCCCGTGACCCACGGCCGCCCCCAGTCGAAGAGAAACGCGACCACGACGACGACCACGTAGGCGGCGGCCATCTCGGCGAGCAGCAGCCCGGCCTCCCGCGCCCACCGCTGCCGACCGGACGTGCCTCGACTCACCGGAGCCTCCATAACGGGTTATCCACAACCCCAGACTTATCCACAACCAAGATCCACAATCCCGAAATCGTCACCCCCTACCGATAGAATGGAGTCATCGGGGTGCCCCCGGAGAGGGCGGGGGCTGCATCGCGCACGCGCGCGAGCCCCTTCGGACAGGGGTCGCGAGCCGTTTCAGGCCAGTGCGCAGGGAGTTTGCGGGCGTGCGGATTTCACGTTCGCGGCGACGAGGTCGGATCCGTCGGGTGCGGTCCGAGGCGTGGCGATGAGGTCCGGGCGTGTCCCGGCAGCGCTGGCGCCGAGTCGAGGCGTCCCGGAAGCCGGTCGGGCAGTGGGCGACGATCAGTTGGGCGTGCGCATGATCTTCTGGAGGGCGTCCAGGGCACGGCTCGCCGTGGACTTCACGGTCCCCTTCGAGATCCCGGCCGCGTCGGCGATCTCCGCTTCGGACAGGTCGCCGTAGTAGCGCAGCACCAGCACCTCTCGCTGGCGCGGCGGCAGCTGGGACAGCGCCCGCACCACCGACTGGTGCTCCGCCGTCAGCATGGCCAGGCTCTCCGCCGACCGGGCGTTCACCTGATGCGGCGGCGTGTACTCGCGCGCGGTCTTGCGCCGCCGCAGGACGCTTCGCGAGCCGTTGACCACGGCTGTCCGCAGGTAGCCCAGCGCGGCGGCCGCGTCCCGGAGGTTGCCCCAGTTGCGGTGCAGGCCCGTGAACGCCTCCTGCACGACGTCCTCCGCCGTGGCCGGCTCGTCGACCAGCAGCAGCGCCAGCCGGACCAGGCGCATGCGGTGCGTCCGGTACAGGTCCTCGAGCGTGAGCGGCGCCGGCTCCTGGCCGGGTACGGCGAAGCTGCCGGTGTCGATGGCCCGCAGATGCCCGAGCGTGCGCTCCACACTTCGCTCGGCGCTGCCCTCGAACCCGCTCAGCCCGTCCCCTGCCACGCGGAAACCGTACCGGTCCCAGGGTGGCGCGGACAGCGCCAGTAGCGTGCGATCAGCGCCGCCGAGCCGAGGGAGCCCGCCGATGGTCTGGTTCACCGTCGAGACCACCTACGTCGAGGACCGCGACAAGCTCGCCGCCGTGCGGCCGCGGCACCGCGAGTACCTGCGGCGGCTCGCCGACGAGGGCCGGGTGACCGGCGCGGGACCGTGGTCCGACGACTCCGCCGGGTTCACGGTCTACCGGGTCGAGGACCGCGCCGAACTCGACACGCTCCTCGACGAGGACCCGTACACCACCGAGGGCGTCGCCGCGGCGCGGACCGTCCACGAGTGGAAGCTCATGCTCGGGCAGTGGGCTCAGTAGGTCCCGCCCAGCTTGCGGTGGTCCCAGCTGACCACCTTCGTCGGCGTGCAGATCAGGCCGATCCGCTTCGCCGCCTGCACCCGCACGAACTGGGTCGCCGCCGTGGCCACCTCGGTCTCGCCGCTGTTGTACCGGCGCATCAGCTCGGTGCCGATCAGCGCGACCTTCTCGGTGTCCTCGACCAGCTCGACGTCGCACTCCATCGACACGCCACGCAGCTGGTCGTAGCTCTCGCCGGTCTCGATCAGCACCGTCGCCTGGGGGAGCTTGCGCAGGTTCGCCGCCTTCTGCGAGCTGGCGTAGGTCCACGTCGCGAGCCCGTCGCCGCGCGGGACGTACCAGAGCGGCACGACGTGCGGCCGCCCGTTCGGGCCGATCGTCGCGATGTTGGCGACCTTGCCGTCGGCGAGGAAATCCTTGATCTCCTCAGGGGTCATGACGATCTGGGCCCGTCGCGACATCCGTGTCTCCCGCCTGCTGGTGAGCCTCGGTTATAGCGCACCGGAGCTGCGTGCCGCAGCCCTGGCGCCGGGCCCGACCAGGCTCGACTCGGTCGCACCCCGCTCGGCGATGTCCGCGAGCGCCGCCTCGTCCGCGGCCGGCACGAGCTTGCGCGAGGTCAGCTCCACGACTCGCGGCACCAGCGCGCGGACCAGCTTGACCACGCCGACCCAGCCCGGCACGTGTACCACCCGCGCCCGCGCGGCGATCCCCGCGCTGATCAGGTCGACGGCCACCGACAGCGGGTAGGTCTTGCTCGCGAACCCCTTGTTCGCCCGGCGCAGCGGGCCGAACACCGGGTGCTGGTCGGCGTTGTTGACCATGTCGGTCGCGATCCACGTCGGGTGCGCCACGCCGACGCCGACGCCGAGGTGGCGGACCTCCGCGCGCAGCGAGTTCGCGAACGCCTCGACACCGGCCTTCGCCGCCGAGTAGGCCGCGTTGCCCGGGATGTGCACGATCGCCGCGGCCGAGGACACCAGCAGCGCGTAGCCGCGGCTCTCGATCAGGTGCGGGAGCGTCACCCGGACGGTGCGCCACACGCCGAGCAGGTCCACGTCGATGACTCGCTCGAACGCCTTGCGGTCGATGGACCGGGTGAAGCCGGTGGCCGCGATGCCCGCGTTCGCCAGCACGACGTCGATCCGCCCGTACCGCTCGACGACCGCCGCGACCGCGCGCTCGAGGTCGTCCCACTTGGTCACGTCGGCCTCCCACGAGCCGGCGTCCGGCCCGCAGTCCGCGGCGACCTTCGTGAGCTCGGCTGCCTCCAGGCCGACGAGCGCCAGCTTCGCGCCGCGGGCGGCCAGGTCCCTGGCCACGCCGGCGCCGATGCCCCGGGCCGCCCCGGTGATCAGCACTACCTTGCCGCGCACGCTGCGTCGCCTGCCGAACATGTCGCCTCCTCGTCGGATGCCCCGGCCCGAACTTACCACCAGTAACCTACTGGGAGTAGATGGCGGATGTGGACCGGATGTTTACGCGGGACGGCTGTATGTCACAGGGTGTCGGTGGGCGACTGTCCGAGGTCATGGAGCGCCTCCTCGACCGCCGGCCGGTCTGACGGGCATCCGGTGCGGCGATCGGGAATTGACGCTCGCCCGGCCGGGTTGTCTTCGATAACCGTCGAAGACAATGGAGGGTTGCGCATGGACATCGGCAGGCTCGGACTGTGGGAGACCGGCACCTGGGCGGAGTTCCAGAGGCCGGAGGTACTGGCGGAGCTGGAGGACCTGGGCATCGGCGCGGTGTGGCTGGGCGGCTCGCCGCCGGCCGACCTGCGGATCCCGGAGCGACTGCTGAGCACCTCGAACCGGCTCGTCGTGGCCACCGGCATCGTCAACGTCTGGGACGCGCCGCCCGAAGTGGCCGCCGAGTCCTACCATCGGCTCTCCTCCTACGCCGACCGCTTCCTGCTCGGCATCGGCGCCGGCCACCGCCCGATGGTGGGCGAGGCCTACACAAGGCCCTACGAGAAGCTCGTGAGCTACCTCGACGCCCTCGACGAGGGCGGTGTGCCGGTGGCCGGGCGGGTCCTGGCCGCGCTCGGCCCCAAGGTGCTCAAGCTCGCCGCCGAGCGGACCGCGGGCGCCCACCCCTACCTCGTCACGCCCGCGCACACCTCGCAGGCCAGGGAGATCCTCGGCGCCGGGCCGCTGCTCGCGCCGGAGCAGAAGGTCGTGCTGAGCACCGACCCGGCCGCCGCCCGCGAGCTCGCCCGCCGGCGCCTGGCCGTCTACCTGACCCTGCCGAACTACACCAACAACTGGCGCCGGCTCGGCTTCACCGACGACGACCTGGCCGGCGGGGGCAGCGACCGCCTCGTCGACAGCATGGTGGCCTGGGGCGACGAGGACGCGATCCGCACCCGCGTCAAGGCGCACCACGCGGCCGGCGCCGACCACGTCGCGCTGCAGGTGCTGAACCCGGACAAGCTGGCCGTGCTGCGCGTGCTCGCACCGGCGCTGGCCTGACGTGGGCCCGGAGGGCATTCCCCGGCCCTGCCCGGGCCGGGCTCAGCAGGCGATGGCCGGTTGACCAGGCCGGTCAGACCCTTGCTCAGGCGGCGACCTCGACGCCGTGACGAACCGCGTGGCGACGCACGACGGCGCCGTCATGGGGTGCTCGTAGGATTTGCCTCGAAGGCCCAGTCCAGCCCCGAGGAGGACGTTCCGATGCCCATCGCCACACCCGAGGTCTACGCCGAGATGCTGGACCGGGCCAAGGCGAACGAGTTCGCATTCCCCGCCATCAACGTGACCTCTTCCGAGACGCTCAACGCCGCGCTTCGGGGCTTCGCCGAGGCCGAGAGCGACGGCATCGTCCAGGTCTCGACCGGCGGCTCGGAGTTCGCCTCCGGCACCAAGGTCAAGGACATGGTCACCGGGTCGGTCGCGCTCGCCGAGTTCGCCCAGGTCGTCGCCGCGAAGTACCCGGTCAACATCGCCCTGCACACCGACCACTGCCCCAAGGACAAGCTGGACGGCTTCGTCCGGCCGCTGATCGCGATCAGCCAGGAGCGGGTGGCCGCCGGCAAGGAGCCGCTGTTCCAGTCGCACATGTGGGACGGCTCGGCCATCGACCTCGACGAGAACCTCAAGATCGCCGCCGAGCTGCTCGACCAGGCGGCCAAGGCGAAGATCATCCTCGAGGTCGAGATCGGTGTCGTCGGCGGCGAGGAGGACGGCGTCGCCCACGAGATCAACGAGAAGCTCTACACCGCCGACGGTGACTTCCTGAAGACCATCGAGGCGCTCGGCGCCGGCGAGAAGGGCCGCTACCTGCTGGCGGCGACGTTCGGCAACGTGCACGGCGTGTACAAGCCGGGCAACGTCAAGCTGCGCCCGGAGGTGCTCAAGCGGGGCCAGGACGTCGCCGCCGAGAAGCTGGGCCTGCCGCCCGGGTCCAAGCCGTTCGAGCTCGTGTTCCACGGCGGGTCCGGCTCGCTGCTGGAGGAGATCCACGAGGCGCTCTCCTACGGCGTGGTGAAGATGAACATCGACACCGACACCCAGTACGCGTTCACCCGCCCGGTCGCCGGGCACATGTTCGTCAACTACGACGGCGTGCTCAAGATCGACGGCGAGGTCGGCAACAAGAAGGCCTACGACCCGCGCAGCTACCTCAAGGCCGCCGAGCAGGGCATGGCCGCCCGGGTCACCCAGGCCTGCGAGCACCTCAAGTCGACCGGCCGGATGCTGGCCGGCTGAGCGTGTGCCTGCCCGGCGCGGTTCGCCGCGTCGGGCAGGATAGCGGCATGACGCTGCAAGAGAACCTGTTCGGCGGTCCGCCCGCGACGCAGCTGCCGGACCGCCCGGAGCCGCAGTCCGCCCTGGAGTCCGGCACCGAGCCCGCCAAGGTGGTCACCCGGTGGCCGGACTTCAGCGAGGGCTGGGCGGCGCTCGCCGAGCTGGCCCTGACGGAGAACAACCCGGTCGCCGCGTACGCATACGCGCGCACCGGCTACCACCGCGGGCTGGACCAGCTGCGCCGCGCGGGCTGGAAGGGCCACGGCCCGATCCCGTGGTCGCACCGCCCGAACCG
>NZ_DASWSJ010000213.1:0-51063 GCF_036402745.1 Actinophytocola sp.
AGCGTTCGTCCTGAGCCAGGATCAAACTCTCCAACAATGCTTTGTCAGAAAATCATCCCAGCAAAAACCCAACCAAAAGGCCAGGCACAAGCTCACTAGCATATTGAATCGGCACACTGTTGAGTTCTCAAACAACACACGCACACCCGTCACACGCTACAAGAGCTATGATCCGGGGGCTTGGGTCCTCGGTTTCGATTCGGATCGCTCCGAATCGCAGGCCACCCACTCTATCACTTGCGTGAGAGCTTGGTTCGCGACCCTCCGCCTGGCGCTCGTTCCCGGTGTTCTGGGCCCGTTCCGCGCTGGCAGAGAGAAAGTTACACGGAGGTGGAACGGGGGTTGAAAGCACCCCCCCTTAAGCACTGTTTTCGCTGGTCAGAGGGCAATTTCGAGGCCTGCCGTGGCGCGCTTGCCGCGACGCACCACGAGCCACCTGCCGTGCAGCAGGTCCTCCTTGGTGGGCCGCCACTCCTCGTCGGTCACTTTCTCGTTGTTCACGTACGCCCCGCCCTCGGCGACCGCGCGCCGCGCGGCACCCCGGCTCGGCGTGAGCCCCGACGCCACCAGCAGGTCGACGATGGTGGGCTCGTCCGACAGCCGGACGGACCCGGTGGGCGCCTCCGCCATGGCGGCGTTGAGGGTGCTCTCGTCGAGCTCCCGCAGGTCACCCCGGCCGAACAGCGCCTGGCTGGCCGCGATGACCTGCCCGGTCTCGTGGTCGCCATGGACGAGCCTGGTGAACTCCTCGGCGAGCCGGCGTTGCGCGGCCCGCAGGTGCGGCCGTTCCGCGGTGTCGAGCGCGAGCGCGTCGATCTCCTCACGAGGGAGGAACGTGAACGACCGCAGGTACCGGATGACGTCCGCGTCGCCGACGTTGACGAAGTACTGGTACCAGGCGTAGGGAGAGGTCAACGCCGGGTCGAGCCAGACATTCCCGCCCCCGGTCGACTTGCCGAACTTGCGCCCCTCGGCGTCGGTGACCAGCGGCGCGGTGAGCGCGTGCACCGACTCGCCGTCGATCCGGCGGACGAGCTCGACGCCGCCGATGATGTTGCCCCACTGGTCCGAGCCGCCGACCTGGAGCGAGCACCCGTGCATCCGGTGCAGCTGCAGGTAGTCGTAGGACTGCAGGAGCAGGTAGCTGAACTCGGTGTAGGACATGCCGTCGCCCTCGAGCCGGCGCTTGACCGTCTCCCTGGCGAGCATCACGTTGACCGAGAAGTGCTTGCCGACGTCGCGCAGGAACTCCAGCACCGGCATCGAGCCGGTCCAGTCCAGGTTGTTGGCCACGATCGCGCCGGTCGGCGAGCCGTCGAAGTCGACGAACCGCTCGAGCTGGCCGCGGATCCGCTCGACCCACTCGGCGACGACGTCCAGCGAGTTGAGCGTCCGCTCCCCCGTGTCACGCGGATCGCCGACCATGCCGGTGGCCCCGCCGGCCAGCACGATCGGCCGGTGCCCGGCGCGCTGGAAACGCGTCAGCATGAGCAGCGGCACCAGGTTGCCGGCATGCAGGCTGGGCGCGGTGGGGTCGAACCCGGCGTACAGCGTCTGCGGGCCGGCGTCCAGGTCCTTGCGCAGCGCGGACAGGTCGGTGGACTGCGCGATCAGCCCGCGCCAGGACAGCTCGTCGAGAATGTGCTCACTCACGATTCCCAATCCTCTCGTACGGGCCGGGTGCGAGGTCGCGCGAGTACCCTGATCTCGGGTGATGGTTGCCGCACAGGCAGCTCGGTCCGCGTGCGGAAAGGCTAGCGAGGCAGCCTCGGCACGGGCGAGCGCTTTTGCCTGGCCGCCTTGCCGCCGCGCCGGTAGGTGCTGACCGCCGGCGAGCCGTCCACCCAGAACCGCCACGGCACGTCCATCGCCACCGCCACGCCCACGCGAGGGCCGGTGCGGATCCGCGTGGGCGGTACCGGATCGCCGGCCAGCAGGCGGACCGGCGAGGCCGGGTCCGTCAGGTCGACGCCGTTGTGGCCACGCTCGAGGCCGAGCACGCCGGTGAGCCGGGCCGGGCCCTTGGCCAGCTCGGCGTCGCCGCGGGCGGTGGGGCGGCGCGACCTCGCCAACCCGATGCCGGCGACCACCTCGCCGGCGCGGAGCAGCACGGCGCCCGGCACGCCGTCGGTCAACGTGACGACGTTGGCGCAGAAGTGCATGCCGTAGACGAAGTAGACGTACAGGTGGCCGGCCGGCCCGAACATCACCTCGTTGCGTGGGGTGCGGCCGCGGTAGCAGTGCGACGCGGGGTCGTCGCCGCCGCGGTAGGCCTCCACCTCGGTGAGCCGGACCTGGACCTCGCCGGCCTCGAGCACGCACCCCAGGAGCAGCTTCGCGGCGTCGACCGGGTCGATCGCCAGCTCGTCGCGAGTGAGCTGCCGGCTCGGCTGATCAGAACCGGCGACGGACACGCGCCGAGCCTATACGGACACCAGCCGCCGCCGTTCCGCCCTCATCGCGGGCAGGTACAGCGGTGCCGCCGCGGCCAGCACCACCGCGCCGATCACCATGGCCGTACTCACCGAGGTGCCGGACGCGATCGCGGACAGCACGATCAGGCCGAGCGAGCCGCCCGGCTGGCCCACCATCGAGTTCACCGACATCACGGTCGACCGGTTCGGGCCATCGATCTCGCGGTGCAGCAAGGTCATGTGCACCGGATTGGCCGCGCCATGCACGGTGTATGCGGCCAGGTATCCGATGAGCACCCCGACCGGGCCGGCGAACAGGCCCATCCCCAGCACCGCCACGCCTTGGGCGATCCGCAGCGCTCCCGCGGTCATGGCGACCCCGAGCCGGGCGCTCACCAGCGGGATCAGCGCGGCGCCGGCGGCCGACGCCAGCCACGCGACAGATGTCGTCGGGCCGATTATCGCGACTGCGGCCTCGGGGCCACCGACGACTTCGGAGAGGCGCACCGGCATCAACGTCTCGAACGTGACCATGCCGAAGCCCCACAACAGCTCGACCGCGACGAGCCCCAGCAGGATCCGGGACCGGCGGACCACCCGCACGCCGTCGACGATCACCGTCGGCACGTCCCGCAGCGAAGCCAGCAGCGTGCGCCGGCCATCCGGGTGCGGCGGTTCCCGTACCAGCAGCACGATCGAGGCCAGCCCGGCGAGTTCCACCCCGAGCGCGAGCACGACCGGGAGCGCCAGCGTCTGCACGCCAGGCACCTCGACCCAGGCGACGATCCCGCCGGTGGCGAGCGCACCGGCGCCGATCGCGAGGCCGATCACGGTTCCGCCCGCGCTGAGCCCGCGCTCCAGCTTCGCCGACGGGTCGGCGGCGAGCGTGGCGTCGACGTACCACGACTCCAGCGGCCCGCTGTCCAGCGCGCGGTAGACGCCCTGCAGCATGGCGAAGACCGCGAACTCGGCGAACGAGTCGGCGACGAGGAGCAGCGACATCGAGCCGAGCGACACCACGGCCGCGAGCGCGAGGACCGGCCGACGGCCCCACGAGTCGGACAGCCCGCCGGTCGGCAGCTCCAACGCCAGCACGACGAAGCCCTGCAGGGACACCGCGAGCCCGAACTCGGCCAGTGTCAGGCCCCGGCTCAGCGCCAGCAGCACGCCGATGGGGATGCACAGGCCGACCGGGAACCAGCGCAACGCCAGCAGCACGAGGAAGCGGCGGTGCGCGTTCACGGCGCGTTCCGCGGGTCGGCGGGCATACCGACGACGTGCACCACGACCTGTTGGCTGCCCTCGCCCGGCGTCATCTCCCGGTAGCGCAGCAGCACCGCGTAGAGCTCGTGCATGAGCTCGTCCAGCTGCCCGGCGTCGACCGTCAGGATGGCGTCGGACATGCTGGCCGCGTCCTGCCACGCCTCGGGCCAGCGCGCACGCTCCTGTTCCCACTCTTCCGCGCGCTCGGCGAGATACCTGAGCTGCTGCTGGCGCAGCCAGCTCGCCGCGGCCTGCGCGTCGGGGTCGTCCGGATAGTCGGTGTTCCGCCAGCCGTGCGAGTCCTGGGCGGCAGCCCAGAAGCGCTGCTTCCCGGTCCCCTCCGCGGTCTCCTCGACGAGGCCGACCTCGGCCAGCTTGCGTAGGTGGTAGCTGGTGGCGCCGGTGTTGGTGTCCAGCCGTTCGGCGAGCGCGGTCGCGTTGGCGGCGCCGTGTAGGCGCAGCTCGCTGAGCAACCGGGAGCGGAGCGGGTGCGCGAGCACTCGCAGGGCGCGGCTGTCCAGCTCGATGTGCTTCATGCGTGCACATTAACTGTGCACATTAACTTTGCACAAGAATTATGCAGAACTATTGTGCAAACCAGTTCCGCACGTCGGCGAGCACGTCCGAGACCCGCGCCCGCTGCTCCGCGACGCGAACGGGCGCGGTCCCGCCGTACGCGTCCCGCGAGGCGATCGAGCCCTCGACCGTCAGCACGTCCCGGACCTCGGGCGACAGCGCGGGATGGACACCGGCGAGCTCGGAGTCGGTGAGCGACTCCAGGCCGACGCCACGCGACTCGGCGATCCGCACGCAGTCCCCCGCCGCCTCGTGCGCGACGCGGAACGGAATCCCTTGGCGCACCAGCCACTCCGCGATGTCGGTCGCGAGCGTGAACCCGGCCGGTGCCAGCGCGGCCATCCGGGCCGGGTCGAACCGCAGCGTGCCGATCATCCCGGCGATCGCGGGCAGCAGCAGGTCCAGCTGCTCGACCGAGTCGAACAGCGGCTCCTTGTCCTCCTGCAGGTCGCGGTTGTACGCGAGCGGCTGGGCCTTGAGCACCGCCAGCAGCCCGGTGAGGTTGCCGATCAGCCGGCCGGACTTGCCCCGGGTCAGCTCCGCGACGTCGGGGTTCTTCTTCTGCGGCATGATCGAGCTGCCGGTCGCCCAGGCGTCGTCGAGCACCGCGTAGCCGAACTCGGCCGTGGTCCAGATGATCACCTCCTCGGCGATCCTGGACAGGTTCACCCCGAGCATCGCCAGGCAGAACGCCAGCTCCGCGGCGAAGTCGCGGGACGCCGTGCCATCGATCGAGTTCTCCACCGGAGCGTCGAACCCCAGCTCGGCGGCCACCGCGGCCGGGTCGAGACCGAGCGAGGACCCGGCGAGCGCGCCCGACCCGTACGGCGAGACGGCCGCCCGCCGGTCCCAGTCGCGCAGCCGGTCCACGTCCCGCAGCAGCGACTGGACGTGCGCCAGCAGGTGGTGCGCGAGCAGCACCGGCTGGGCGTGCTGCAGGTGGGTCCGGCCCGGCATGACCGCGTCCGGGTGCTGGTCCACCTGGTGCAGCAGCGCCTCGACGACGTCGACGACCCCGGCCGCGACCCCGCGCGCGCTGTCCCGCAGCCACATCCGGAACAGCGCCGCCACCTGGTCGTTGCGGGACCGGCCGGCCCTGAGCTTGCCGCCCAGGTCCGGCCCGGCCCGCTCGATGAGGCCCCGCTCGAGCGCGGTGTGCACGTCCTCGTCGGCCACCGTCGGGGTGAACGCGCCGGACTCGACGTCGGCCGCGAGCCGGTCCAGCGCGGTGAGCATGCCGGCGAGCTCGTCGTCGGTGAGCAGCTTGGCTTGGTGCAGCACGCGGGCGTGGGCCCGGGAGCCGGCGATGTCGTAGGGCGCGAGCCGCCAGTCGAAGTGCGTCGACGCGGACAGCGCCGCCATCGCCTCGGCCGGCCCCGACGCGAACCGGCCGCCCCAGAGCTTGGTGGGCTCAGGCATGGTGGTGCAGGTCGCGCCGCGAGGCGATCTTCGACGGCAGGCCCCACAGCTGCACGAAGCCCTTGGCCAGCGACTGGTCGAACGTGTCGCCCTCGTCGTAGGTGGCCAGGTTGAAGTCGTACAGCGACTGCTCGCTGCGCCGCCCGGTGACCACCGCGCGGCCGCCGTGCAGGGTCAGCCGGATGTCGCCGCTGACGTGCTCCTGGGTCTTGGCGATGAACGTGTCCAGCGCGTCCTTGAGCGGGGAGAACCACAGGCCGTCGTAGACCAGCTCGGTCCAGCGCTGCTCGACCTGGCGCTTGAACCGGGCGAGGTCGCGCTCGACGGTGACGTTCTCCAGCTCCTGGTGCGCGGCGATCAACGCGAGCGCGCCCGGTGCCTCGTAGACCTCGCGGCTCTTGATGCCGATCAGCCGGTCCTCGACCATGTCCAGCCGGCCGACACCCTGCGCGCCGGCCCGCCGGTTGAGCTGCTGGATCGCCTGCAGCACGGTGACCGTCTCGCCGTCGATCGCGACCGGGACGCCCTTGTCGAAGGTGATGATCAGCTCGTCGGCGTCGCGCGGCTGGGCCGGGTCGTCGGTGTAGGAGTAGACGTCCTCGATGGGCGCGTTCCAGATGTCCTCGAGGAAGCCGGTCTCCACCGCGCGGCCCCAGACGTTCTGGTCGACCGAGTACGGCGAGGACTTGGTCTGGTCGATGGGCAGCTGACGCTCGTGCGCGTACGCGATGGCCTTCTCGCGGGTCCAGGCGAAGTCCCGGACCGGCGCGATGACCTTGAGGTCGGGGGCGAGCGCGCCGATGCCGACCTCGAAGCGGACCTGGTCGTTGCCCTTGCCGGTGCAGCCGTGCGACACCGTCGAGGCGCCGTGGTACTTGGCGGCCTCGACGAGGTGCTTGACGATCACCGGCCGGGACAGCGCGGAGACCAGCGGGTAGCGGTCCATGTAGAGCGCGTTGGCCTGCAGCGCGGGCAGGCAGTAGTGGTCGGCGAACTCCTCGCGGGCGTCGGTGACGACGGCCTCGACCGCGCCGCAGTCCAGCGCCCGCTTGCGGATGGTGTCGAGGTCCTCGCCGCCCTGGCCGACGTCGACCGCGACGGCCACCACCTCCGCGCCGGTCTCCTCGGCGATCCAACCGATCGCCACGGACGTGTCCAGGCCGCCCGAGTAGGCGAGGACGATCCGCTCAGTCATGGTGTTTCTCCTTCGTGTTCCAAGTCTGTTCGTGCGGCCAGCGCGGTGAAGCGCTCGGCGAGGTCCTTGCCGGACAGTGGCTCCCGGGCGATGACCATCACCGTGTCGTCGCCGGCGATGGTGCCGACGACCTCGTGCAGGGCGGCCCGGTCGATCGCGCTGGCGAGGAACTGCGCGGCACCGGGCGGGGTTCGCAACACGGTCAGGTTGGCCGAGCAGTCCGCGGACACGAGCAGCTCGGCCAGCAGCCGGGCCAGGCGCGACGTGCCACCCTGCACGCCGCGGACCGGGCTGCCGTCCTCCGGGATGACGTACACGGCGGCGCCGCCGTCGACGCCCCGCAGCTTCACCGCGCCCAGCTCGTCGAGGTCGCGCGACAGCGTGGCCTGGGTGACCTCGATGCCCTCCCCCGCGAGGAGCTTGGCGAGCTCGGTCTGGCTGCGGATGCCCATCGCGGCCACCAGCTCGACGATCCGCGCCTGGCGCGCGACCCGGGTGGGGTTGTTCGCCGCGGTGGTCATGGCTGCTCCCCCACCAGCCACGCGAGCAGCGCCTTCTGGCTGTGCAGCCGGTTCTCCGCCTCGTCCCACACCGCGCTCGCCGGCCCGTCGAGCACCTCGTCGGTGATCTCCGCGCCGCGGTGCGCGGGCAGGCAGTGCAGCACGATCGCGCCCGGCGCGGCGCGGCTGAGCAGCTCGGCATTGACCTGGTACGGCCGGAACGGCGACACCCGGTCCTTGCCGTCGTTCTCCTGGCCCATCGACGTCCACGCGTCGGTGACGAGCACGTCCGAGCCGTCGACCGCCGCGTGCGGGTCGGCCATCAGCGCGACGCTGCCGCCGGTCTCCTCGGCGCGGTGCTTGGCGTCGAGCAGCACCTCGCCGTGCGGGCCGAACCCCTCGGGGTTGGCGATCCGCACGTGCATGCCCGCGGTGGTGCCGCCGAGCAACAGCGAGTGGGCCATGTTGTTGGCGCCGTCGCCGAGGTAGGTGAGCGTGCGGCCGGTCAGCCGGCCGTGCCGCTCGCGGATGGTCTGCAGGTCGGCGAGGACCTGGCACGGGTGGAACTCGTTGGTGAGCGCGTTGACCACGGGGACGCGGGACGCCGAGGCCATCGTGGTCATCCGGGCCTGCGCGTAGGTCCGCCACACGACGGCGTCGACGTAGCGGGACAGCACGCGCGAGGTGTCCTCGATGGTCTCCTCGCGGCCGAGCTGCATGGTGCGCCCGTCGATCACGATGGGCTGGCCGCCGAGCTGGCCGATGCCGACCTCGAACGAGAGCCGGGTGCGCGTGGAGTTCTTCTCGAAGATCGTCGCGACCGACTTTCCCGCCAGGGCGCGGAAGCCGAGCCGGTCGGCCTTCATCCGGTCGGCCAGGTCGAGCACCGCCGTCTGCTCGGCCGGGGACACGTCGTCGTCGCGGAGGAAGTGGCGCGCCATGTCAGGACTCCTTCGCGGCGTCGAGGACCTGCGGCAGCGCCGCGAGGAAGGCGTGCACGTCGTCGGTGTCGATGATCAGCGGCGGGGCGAGGCGGACCGTGTCCGGCTGGACCGGGTTGACGAGGTAGCCCGCCTTCTCCGCCGCGCCCGCGACCGTGGCCGACACCGGCGCGGCCAGCTCGATGCCGAGCAGCAGGCCCGCCCCGCGCACCTCGGTGACCAGCGGGTGGCCGAGCGCCTCGACGCCGGCCACGATCTCCTTGCCGAGCGCGGCGGCCTGCTCGCACAGGCCCTCGGCGGCGATCGTGCGCAGCACCGCGAGGCCGGCCGCGCACGCGATCGGGTTGCCGCCGAACGTGGTGCCGTGGTGGCCGGGCTTGAGCAGGTCCGCGGCCGCGCCGACGCCGATGCACGCGCCGAGCGGCAGGCCGCCGCCGAGGCCCTTGGCCAGCGTGATCACGTCCGGGGTGATGCCGGCCTGGTGGAAGGCGAACCAGCTGCCGAGCCGGCCCACACCGGTCTGCACCTCGTCGAGCACGAGCAGCGCGCCGGCCGTGCTGGTGATCTCGCGGGCGGCCTGGAGGTAGCCGCCGGGCGCCGGGTGGACGCCGCCCTCGCCGAGGACCGGCTCGAGGAACACCGCGGCGGTGTCGCCGTCGACGGCGGCGCGCAGCGCGTCGACGTCGCCGAACGGGACGTGGGTGACGGTGGGCAGCAGCGGCTCGAACGGGGTCCGCTTGGCCGGCTGGCCGGTGACCGTGAGCGCGCCCATCGTGCGGCCGTGGAACGCGCCGGCGCAGGCGACGAGCTTGGTACGGCCGGTGAGCCGGGAGAGCTTCACCGCGGCCTCGACGGCCTCCGCGCCGGAGTTCGCGAAGAGGACCTTGGCCTGGCCGGTGAGGCCGGCGACGTCGAGCAGCGTCTCGGCGAGCTCGACGGCGACGGGGTTGACGTAGAGGTTCGAGGTGTGGCCGAGGGTCGCGACCTGCCGGGTGACCGCCTCGACGACGGCCGGGTGGGCGTGGCCGAGCGCGTTGACCGCGATGCCGCCGACGAGGTCGAGGTAGCGGTTGCCGTCGGCGTCCCAGACGTACGCGCCCTCGCCGCGCACCAGGGTGAGCGCCGGCGTGCCGTAGTTGTCCATGAAGGCGGACCGCCACCTGGCCTGACCGTCTACATTGGAGCCAATCATTCGGGAACTCCCGTGTGCTCGATGGTTTCGCTCCGCTCCTCCGCTACTAACCGTCTTCCCTCCTCCCGTGCTCGTCAGTCCAGACGGCGAACGCTCTGTCACTCCCGCTCACAGTGCTGAACTGTTCGCTTCGCTCCTCCGCTACTCGCCGTCTTCCCTCCTCCCGTGCTCGGCGCTGACGCGCCTGCGCGCGCTCGTCAGTCCAGACGGCGAACGCTACGTCGCTCCCGCTCACGTGCCCGGCAGCACCATCGTGCCGACTCCGTGGCTGGTGAAGACCTCCAGCAACACGGAGTGGGCGAGCCGCCCGTCGATCACGTGGGCACGCGGCACGCCGCCCCGCACCGCGGCGAGGCACGCCTCCATCTTCGGGATCATCCCGCTGGCGAGGCTCGGCAGCAGCTGCTCGAGCTCGTCGGCGTGGATGAGGTTGAGCAGCGAGTCCCTGTTCGGCCAGTCGGCGTAGAGGCCCTCGACATCGGTGAGCATCACCAGCTTCTCGGCGTCCAGGGCGACCGCGATCGCGGCGGCCGCGGTGTCGGCGTTGACGTTGTGCGCCAGGCCGTCCGTGTCCGGGGCCACCGTTGACACCACGGGGATCCGCCCGGCGTGGACGATGTCTAGCACCGCGTCCGGGTTCACCGCGACGACCTCGCCGACGAGCCCGAGGTCGACGACCTCACCGTCCACAGTGGCCGTCCGGCGCCGGGCGGTGAGCAGTCCCGCGTCCTCGCCGGAGATGCCGACCGCGTAGGGGCCGTGCGCGTTGATGAGGCCGACGAGCTCGCGGCTGACCTGCCCGGTGAGGACCATGCGGACGACGTCCATGGTCTCCGGCGTGGTGACCCGCAGGCCGGCCTTGAACTCGCCGGGGATGCCGAGCCGCTCGAGCATGGCGGTGATCTGCGGGCCGCCGCCGTGCACGACGACCGGGTGCAGGCCGGCGAGCTTGAGGAACACCATGTCCTGGGCGAAGGCGGCCTTGAGGGTGTCGTCGACCATCGCGTTGCCGCCGTACTTGACCACGACGGTGGCGCCGTGGAAGCGCTGCAGCCACGGCAGTGCCTCGACGAGCACGGCGGCCTTCTCAGCGGCCTCGGCGCGTTCCAGTGCCTCGTTGGGGATCATGTGGAGTAGGCGCTGTTCTCTTCGACGTAGCCGTGCGAGAGGTCGGTGGTGAGCACCGTCGCCTCGCCGTCGCCGGCGTGCAGGTGGACCTCGACGCCGATGTCGCGGCCGGTGAGGTCGGCCTTCGCGCGGTCCTCGCCCTTGCCGCCGCCCCGGCACACCTCGACGCCGTTGATCGTGATGTCGAGCTTGCCCGGGTCGAAGTCGGTGGGCGCGTTGCCGACGGCCATGGCGATGCGGCCCCAGTTGGGGTCGGAGCCGAAGAACGCGGTCTTGCAGAGGTTGTCGTTGGCGATCACCTTGGCGGCGGCGTGCGCCTCCGCGTCGGTCGCCGCGCCGCGGACGGTGATCGTGACGTGCTTGGTGGCGCCCTCCGCGTCGGCCAAGAGCTGGTCGACGAGGTCCTGGCAGACCTTCGTGAGCACGTCGGTGAAGTTCGCCGGGGTCGTGCCGGACGCGCCCGAGCAGAGCAGGAGCACGGTGTCGTTGGTGGAGGTGCCACCGTCGACGTCGAGCCGGTTGAAGGTGGCGTCGACGGCCTGCCGCAGCGCCTCGTCCGCGTCGGCCGGCACCGCGTCGGTGGTGAGGACGGCGAGCATGGTGGCCATGTTGGGCGCGCACATGCCGGCGCCCTTGGCGAAGCCGCCGACCGTCCAGCCGTCCTGTGTGGACCGTGCGTGCTTCGGGACGGTGTCGGTGGTCATCACCGCGGTGGCGGCGTCGACGCCGGCCTCGTGGGTGTCCGCCAGCCGCGTGACCGCACTGTCCACACCGGACTTGAGCTTGTCCATCGGGAGGCGCTCGCCGATGAGGCCGGTCGAGCAGACGGCGACGTCGATCGCGCCGACGCCCAGCTTCTCCGCGACGTACTCGGCGGTGGCGTGGGTGTCCTGGAAGCCCTCGGGGCCGGTGCAGGCGTTGGCGCCGCCCGAGTTGAGGACGACGGCCTTCACCCGGCCGGTCCTGAGCACCTCCCGCGACCAGAGGACGGGAGCGGCCTTGACCTTGTTCCTGGTGAACACGCCGGCGGCGACGTCGAGCGGCCCGTCGTTGACCACGAGCGTGACGTCCTTGGCGCCGCTGGACTTGATGCCCGCGGCGACGCCGGCGGACCGGAAACCCTTGGGCGCGTTAATGGTCACGGTGCCACTCCCACGGTCGTCAGGCCGGTCGTCTCGGGCAGGCCGAGTGCGATGTTCATCGACTGGACCGCGGCGCCCGCGGTCCCCTTGGTGAGGTTGTCCAGCGCGGTGACGGCGACGAGCCGGTGGGCGTCGGCGTCGACGGTCACCCGGAGGTGGACCGCGTTGGAGCCGAGCGTGGCGGCGGTGGCGGGCCAGCCGTCCTCGAGGACGTGGACGAAGGGCTCGTCGGCGTAGGCCTTGCGGTACGCCGTGGCGGCCGTCTCGGTGTCCACGCCCGGCTTCGCGGGCGCGGACGCCGTGGTGAGGATGCCGCGCGACATGGGCGCGAGGACCGGGGTGAAGGAGACCGTCGGCCGGTGGCCGGTCACCGCGGTGAGGTTCTGGATGATCTCCGGCGTGTGCCGGTGCGCGCCGCCGACCCCGTAGGCGCTGGCCGAGCCCATGACCTCGGAGCCGAGCAGGTGCGGCTTGGGTGCCTTGCCCGCGCCGGAGGTGCCGCTGACCGCCACGACGACGACGTCCGGCTCGACCAGCCCGGCGGCGAGCGCCGGGGCGAGCGCGAGGGCGGCGCCGGTCGGGTAGCAGCCCGGGACGGCGACCCTGCGCGTGCCGACCAGCTTCGCGCGGGCGCCCGGCAGCTCGGGCAGACCGTAGGGCCACGGGTGGGCGTGGTCGCCGCCGTACCAGCGCGCCCAGTCCTGTGTGTCGGTCAGCCGGTGGTCCGCGCCGCAGTCGATGACGAGCGTGTCGTCGTCCAGCTGCGCGGCGAGCTCCGCGGAGTGCCCGTGCGGCAGCGCGAGGAAGACGACGTCGTGGCCGGCGAGGGCCTCGGCCGTGGTCTCGCCGAGCACCCGGTCGGCGAGCGGGACGAGGTGCGGCTGGAGCGACCCGAGCGTCGCGCCGGCGTTGCCGCCCGCGGTGAGCGCCCCGATCTCCACCTCGGGATGCCCGAGGAGAAGCCGAAGCAGCTCACCCCCCGCATACCCGGAGGCCCCGCCGACCGCGATCCGCACCGTCACCTGGATGATTATGCACGGCTATGCAAGATCACTCAAACCGGTTGGGGACCCTCGGCCGTGTTCTCGGCCACCTTCTCCAGCATGTCGAGCGCCTCGGTCACGGCGACCAGGTATCCGGCGAACTCGTACCGGGCCGCCGAGGTCAGCTTGGACCAGGCCGGGGACACGTCGACCGTGCCCCGGGACTCCTGGTCGAAGGCGTCCAGGACCGTGTCCGGGAGGAAGCGGTACGGGGCGCCCGGCGAGCGGGTCCAGCGGCGCAGCAGCGCGCCGGACACCGTCGTGTGCAGGGCCACCAGGCGGTTGCGGCGCAGGGCGACCGTCAGCTCGTTGGTGAGGTCGGTCAGGCCCTCGTCGACCCAGCGGGGGCTCTGCCAGCGCTGCCGGACGGCGACGTAGAGGTCGTCGAAGCCCAGGTCGGACAGGGTGCCCAGGTCGTCGATGTGGTTCTCGCCGGTCACGGTCCGCTCGCCGTGGACGCGGACCGCGTGCGCCCGGCCCGGGTCGGACAGGGTGTCGCGCAGGAACACGCACAGGTCGTCGAAGGCGCCGGCGTCCGTCCGGTCGTCGGATGGGTCGTGGCACTCCAGCACCGTCACGGCGAAGTGGGGACTGAGACCCGCCAGGGGCGGCACGCCGGAGCTCGCGTTGTTCGTCATGATCAGGTCCTCGCCTCATGCTCGCGTTGGCGCCCAGCATGGGGTGCGGGCCTGCACCAGGCCTGGACCAGACCTGCACCGAACGGCGGCGGGCGCCCCGGCCGGTTCGGCCGGGGCGCCCGTCTGTTCGGTTGTTCGGTGTTCAGGCGGGGAGTCAGCGCGGGATCGCGGCCGCGGCCAGCTCCTTGCGCAGGTCGGTAGCGGTACTCGTCGTGGACGCGGCCCGCTTGTCGACCGTCGCGCCGGCCGGCACCGGCTGCGGCACCGGGTCGCACTGGACGTCCGACCGGTTGCCGGACTTGCGCTGCGGCAGCGCACCCGTCTTCAGGTACTCGATGATGATGCTGTCGGTGCACTCCACGCCGGACAGCGAGCCGGAGTGGGTGGTGCCGCCGACGCCCTCGATGAGCACCGACTTCGGGAAGCGCTTCCGCACCTCGAGCGCGCCGGGGTACGGCGTGGCCGAGTCGTTCGTCTCGTTGATCAGCAGGGCGCCCTTCACCTTGCTGCCGTCGACGTTGATCGGCCTGCTCGACTTGCCCGGCCAGTACAGGCACGGACCGTTGAACCACGCGTTACCCCAAGTGGTGAACGGTGCGCGCACGTGGGTGATCCAGTTGTCGAGCCGGTAGCGGTTGATGCTGGTGGGCCACTTGGCGTCGGTGCAGATGACGGCCAGGTAGATCGCGTGACCGTTGTCGGCGAACGGCGGGGTGCCGTACAGGTCGCGCAGGGTCTGCCAGTCGCCCTTGTGCACGTAGCCGGAGAAGGCGTTGGCCACGTCCTCCCAGCCGTACACGTAGTACGCGGCCTGCAGGAAGATGTCGGTCCACTCGTCCGGCCCGACGACGCCGCCCGCGGGCTGGCGCACCAGCTTGGCCAGCTCGCTGTAGTACAGCTTCTCGACGGCCTTGCCGGTGGTGCCGAGGTGGTAGACGCTGTCGTACTTGGCGACCCAGTCGAAGTAGATCTTGATATTGCGGTCGAACGCGAGGTCCTGGTCGATGTTCGAGTCATACCAGATCCGGGTCGGGTCGACGTTGCCGTCGAAGACCATGCGCCGGAGCTTGTCCGGGAACATCGTGGCGTACACCTGACCGAGGTAGGTGCCGTAGGAGAACCCGTAGTAGTTGATCTGCGGGGCCCCCAGCGCCTTGCGGATGCTGTCCATGTCCTTGGCGGCTTCGACCGTGGTCATGTGGTCGAGCAGCTTCTGGCCGCCGTTCGCCAGGCACGCGTCCGCGTAGTCCTTCGACCGCTGCAGCCAGGTCTGCTCGAGCCCAGGCGTGATCGGCACGTAGAACGGCCGGTTGTAGCCGTCGACGTCGGGGATGCAGCTCAGTGCGGGCTGGCTGGAGCCGACGCCACGCGGGTCGAAGCCGACCCAGTCGTAGCTGTCCCCGGCGCCGTTCGGGAGGAAGAAGTCGCCGAAGAGCGCGTAGATCAGCCCGGAGCCGCCGGGGCCACCCGGGTTCACGAGCGCCGGACCCTGGTACTGGGAGTCGGGAGTCTTGTGGCGCATCCGCGAGACGGCGAGCTTGATCTTGTCGCCGGTCGGCTTGGCGTAGTCGAGGGGTACCTCGACGAAGCCACACTGCGCACCCGCCTTAGCGAGCCTCGGGTTGGCACATTCACCCCACTGGACGGCCTTGGGGGTGAATTCCGGCGCGTGCTGCGCCGGCTTGGCCGACTCGGCGTTAGCGAGCGGAGCAACGATCACTCCACTGAGTACAACTCCCGCCGCCGCGACCACGGCAACGAATCTGTTCACTTTGCCCCTTTTCCTCTACTTGTCGCCGCTTGGATCCGTGCAGATCAAGGACACCGCAAGAGCCTGCCGTCGGCCACCGGGATCCGGAATAGGCCGATCGTCGATTTATGAGATCGTGACCGCACTCAGCGCAACCTACCGGTTACCAGGCACAACGTTTTTGTCGGTGCCCCCGCGTACCTTCCGTGCCATGACCGACACGCACGCAACCGCAGCCCCCGCCGCCGCCCTCGTCCACGCGGTCCGCACCGGCCTGGCCGAGCTCGCCGATCCCCGCAAGGCCCCGGACATGCAGCGGTACATGAAGTCCGACATGCCTTTCCGCGGGGTGCCCACGCCCGAGCGCCGGGCGCTCGGGCGGCGACTGTTCGCCGAGTACCCGCTGTCCGATGTGGACGCATGGCGGGCCACGGTGCTGTCGCTGTGGCGCGAGGCGTCGTTCCGCGAGGAGCGCTACCTGGCACTCGACCTCACTGGCCATCGGCGCTATGCCGATTGGCAGACGCCCCTGCTCTTACCGATGTACGAGGAGCTCATCGTCACCGGCGCGTGGTGGGACTTCGTCGACGAGCTGGCCAGCCGCCGGATCGGCCCGTTACTGCGGGCCCACCGCGCCACGGTCACGCCCGTGATGCAGCGGTGGGCCAACGACCCCCACCTGTGGCGCCGCCGCACGTCGATCATCTGCCAGCTCGGGTCCAAGGAGGACACCGACACCGATCTGCTCATCCACTGCATCGAGGCCAACCTCCACGACCGTGACTTCTTCATCCGCAAGGGCATCGGCTGGGCGTTGCGCCAGTTCGCCCACGTCGAGCCGGCCTGGGTGCGCAACTTCGTCGACGGCCATCCCACGCTGTCGCCGCTGTCCAGAAAGGAGGCCATGAAGCACAGCTGAATACCGGTTGCGCGGTCCCGGCAGGATGGTGGCATGCCGCCGGACGGACCCAACACCCGCGCCTCGCTCGCCGCCGACCTCACCAGGCTCGGCCTGCGCGAGGCCGACATGGTGCTGGTGCACGCCTCGCTCAGCTCGCTGGGCTGGGTGTGTGGTGGCGCGGTCGCGGTGGTGCAGGCGCTGGTGGACGTCCTCGGGTCCACGGGCACGCTGGTGGTCCCCACCCAGACCATGGGCAACTCGGACCCTCGGCACTGGTCGAGACCGGCGGTGCCCGAGGCGTGGTGGCCGGCCATCCGGGAGACGATGCCGGCGTTCGATCCGCGGATCACGCCGAGCGTCGGCTTGGGCGCGGTCGCCGAGCTGGTCCGCCAGTGGCCGGGTGCGGTGCGCAGTGACCATCCGCAGGCGTCGTTCGCTGCCGTGGGTGCGCGGGCGGCCGAGCTGATGGCGGAGCACCGGCTGGACAGTCACCTGGGTGAGGGCTCGCCGCTGGCGGCGCTGGAGCGTGCCGGGGCAAGGGTGCTGCTGCTCGGGGTGGGGTTCGACGTGTGCACGGCGTTCCACCTGGCCGAGTACCGCGTGCCCATGCCCAAGACGGAGTTCGGCGCCGCGGTCCGCACGCCCGACGGTGGGCGCCGGTGGGTCACGTACACGGACGTGGCCACCGACAGCGACGACTTCGCCGACCTGGGCGAGGACTTCGAACGCACAGGCGCGGTGACGAGGTCCCTGGTGGGCGAGGCGACGAGCCGCCTGTTCGCCGCGGACAAGGCCATCGCCCACGCGGTGGCCTGGCTCCCCCTGAACCGCAAACCCACCTGACCCGACGGCACCCGGCCCCCGAGGGCGAGGGCGCGGCCACGCGACGCCCGACAGCGGCACCCGCGACAATGGCAACCGAAGGCGACAGCCCGACCGCGATGGACCGGCGGCCCGAAGCGGCCCGGCGCAGTCGGCGCGGTCAGGCGCAGTCGGGGCGGTCAGGCGCGGAGAACGGCTCCGTGGCGTTCCGTCGCGGCGGCCACGGCTGCGTCGCGGGCGGCGGTGGCCTCCTCGACGGTCAGGGTGCGGTCCGGGGCGCGGAAGCGCAGCGCGTACGCCAGCGACCGCTTGCCCTCCCCCACCTGCTCGCCGGTGAAGACGTCGAACAGGTTGAGGTCCTCCAGCAGGTCCCCGCCACCGCCGCGGAGCGTGTTGGCCACCTCGCCGACCGGCACCGCCTCGTCGACTACCAGCGCCACGTCCAGCAGCACCGGCGGGTACGGCGACGGCGACGGCGCGGGCCGGCGCTCCACCAGCGGGAGCCCGTCGAGCTTGAGCTCCATCGCGCAGGTGCGCTTCGGCAGGCCCAGCGCGTCGATCACCTTCGGGTGCAGCTCACCGGCGTACCCCACCGGCAGGTCGCCGACGAGCAGCTGCGCGCACCGGCCCGGGTGCCACGGCGCCAGCTCGGCGGCCCGCACGGTGAGCGAGACACCCGCCGCCTCGGCGACGATCTCGGCGGCGCGGACGGCGTCGGCCCACGAGGCGGGCTCGCCGGGGCCCCACCAGCCGGCGCGCTCGCGGTTGCCGGCCAGCACGACGGCGATGTGGGTGGGCTGCTGGGGCAGCGCGGCGTGCAGGCTGGCGATCTCGGCCTCACTGGGCCGGCCGGCCACGCCCACGTCAGGCACCGGGACCTGCTGCGCCTTCGGCAGCACGACCTGCCCGATGTGGAACAGCGCGACGTCGCGCATTCCGCGCGAGACATTGCGCACCAGCGTGTCCAGCATGCTCGGCAGCAGCGTGGTGGCCATCTCGCTGCGGTCGGCCTCGAGCGGGTTGAGCAGGGACACAGTCCGGCGACGACTGTCGTCGGGGCCGAGCCCGAACGCGTCCCACACCGACGGCGACACGAACGGGAACGGCAGCACCTCGATGTACCCGGCCTCGGCGAGCGCCCGCGCCACGGTCCGGCGACGGCGCTGCGCGGCGGTGGTCCCGGTGCCGGCCGGCGCGCTGGGCAGCACGGTCGGAATGGACTCGTAGCCCTCGAGCCGCAGCACCTCCTCGACGAGGTCCGCGGGCTCGACGAGGTCCGGCCGCCAGCTCGGCGGGATGACCGTGACCGACGGGGTGCCGTCGTCGGCGGTGACGACGTCGACACCGCAGCCGATCTGGTTCAGCCGGCGCACGGTCACGCCCCGGTCGTAGCGGACGCCGGCCACGCGGTCGGGCAGGCCGATCGCCATCGTCACCGGCGGGAGCTGGCGCGGGGTGCCCTCGTCGGTGCGGCCCGGCTGGATGCTGCCGTCCGCGTGGTCCCGCAGCAGCCGCGCGGCCCGCTCCAGCGCGGCCGGCGGCAGCAGCGGGTCGACGTTGCGCTCGAACCGCTTGGCCGCCTCGCTGGGCAGCTTGTGCCGGCGCACCGCCCGCGCGATCGACGCCGGGTCCCAGATGGCGGCCTCGAGCAGGATGTCCGTGCTGTCCGGCCGCACCTCGGTGCTGGCCCCACCCATGACGCCGGCCAGCGAGATGGGCCCGGACTCGTCGGCCACGACGATGTCGTCCGGGTCGAGCGTGCGCTCCACGTCGTCGAGCGTGGTGAGCTTCTCGCCCTCCTTGGCCCGCCGGACGGTGACGCGCCCCTTCAACGACGGCGTGTCGAACGCGTGCATCGGCTGGCCGGTCTCGAGCATCACGTAGTTGGTGACGTCGACGGTGAGCGAGATCGACCGGATGCCGGCCAGCAGCAACCGCCGGCGCACCCACCACGGCGTCGGCGCGGTGGGGTCGACCCCGGTGATCCGGCGCGCCACGAACCGCTGGCAGCCGTCCGGGTCCTCGATCTCGACCGGGAACGCGTCGCCCTCGGCGGCCGGCACGTCGATGGCCGCCGGGTCGCGGTACTGCACGTCGAGCGCGCAGGCCAGCTCGCGGGCGAGGCCGCGGACGGAGAACGCGTAGCCGCGGTCGGGCGTGATCGACAGCTCGATGACCGACTCGTCGAGCCCCAGCAGCTCCACCGCGTCGTCGCCCGCGCCGGCCTCGCCGCTGGGCAGCACGAGGATGCCGCTGTGGTCGTCGCCGAGCCCGAGCTCGCGGGCCGAGCAGATCATGCCGTCGCTGGTGTGCCCGTAGGTCTGGCGCGCGGAGATGGCGAACCCGCCGGGCAGCATCGCACCCGGCAGCGCGACGACCACCAGGTCGCCCTCGACGAAGTTGGTGGCACCGCAGACGATCCCGCGCACCCGGGGCTCGGTGGACCCCTCGGCGACCTGGTCGGCGTAGTCGTCGGCCTCGGCGACCTCGACCATGCAGTACCGGATCGGCTTCTTGAACTCGGTGAGCTCCTCGATCTCGGCCACCCGGCCGACCACGACCGGGCCGGTGACCTGGCCGAGCGCGGTGACCTCCTCGACCTCGATGCCGACCCGGATGAACGCGTCGGCGAGCTCGTCCGCGGTGAACTTCTCGTCCGTCTCGAGGTGCTCGGTGAGCCAGCTGACGGGAACCCGCACGGGGGTGTTCCTTTCGGTTACTACGAACAGTCAGTGCCGGCGGGGGCGCTCAGAACGCCTCCGTGCCGAACGGCGCGGTGAACCGGGCGTCGCCCTCCACCATGTCCCGCATGTCGGGGATGCCGTTGCGGAACTGCAGGGTCCGCTCGATGCCCATGCCGAACGCGAAGCCGGAGTAGACGTCGGGGTCGATCCCGCAGGCCCGCAGCACGTTGGGGTTGACCATGCCGCAGCCACCCCACTCGACCCAGCCGGGGCCGCCCTTCTTCTCCTCGAACCAGACGTCCGGCTCGGCGGACGGCTCGGTGAACGGGAAGTAGGACGGCCGGAGCCGGATGCGTGCCTTGTCACCGAACATCGCGCGGGCGAACGCGTCGAGCGTGCCCTTCAGGTGCGCCATGGTGAGCCCCTTGTCCACGGCCAGGCCCTCGACCTGGTGGAACACCGGGGTGTGGGTGGAGTCCAGCTCGTCGGTGCGGAACGTGCGGCCGGGGCACACCACGTACACCGGCAGGTCGCGCTCCAGCAGCGCCCGGATCTGCACCGGCGAGGTGTGCGTGCGCAGCACCAGGCCCGAGTCGGCGGGCGCGACGTAGAAGGTGTCCTGCATCGAGCGCGCCGGGTGGTCCTTCTTGAAGTTCAGCGCGTCGAAGTTGAACCACTCGGTCTCGAGCTCGGGCCCCTCGGCGATCTCGTAGCCCATACCGACGAACACGTCGGCGATGCGCTCGGAGATCGTGGTGATCGGGTGCCGCGCGCCACGCGGGATGCGGTCCCACGGCAGCGTGACGTCGACGCCCTCCTCACGCAGGACGCGCTCGTCGCGCTCGGTCTCGAGCTCCGCGCGGCGCTCGTCGAACGCCTCGCGGACGATCTTCTGTGCCTCGTTGACCCGCTTGCCGGCCTCGGAGCGCGCCTTGGGCGGCAGGGCGCCGATCTCGCGGCGGGCCACCAGCAGCGGCGCCTTGTCCCCGAGGTGGTGCGGCTTGGTTGCCGCCAGCGCGTCCAGGTCAGCCGCGGCCGAGAACTCCTTGCGCGCCTGCTCGACGGCGGCCTGCAGCGTCTCCGGCGCGAGGGCCGCGACCTGCTTGGGATCGTAGGAGTCGTTGGCAGCGGACATGATGGGTGGACAGCTCCCGGGAACGGTGGCCAGACGGGTTGCCCGGGGCGGTGCGGCTGTACTTACCCCGAGCACTGTGATCCTAGGTGATCGGATGATCGGCCCTGCACGCAGTTTCTCGTTGCGGTCGAAATGAGCGTGGTCAGCCACGCTGCCGGAAGGCGTGACCGAGATCCGTATCGGCGAAAGCCGGCGCCGCGACGCCGTCGGCGGCGTAGCGGTACAGCGCGGTCTGGTAGATCACCGACAGCGCGGCGACCGTGATCATGACCAGCAGTCCCCACACCACCGCGACGATGACGCAGGCCCACAGCGTGGCGCCGCCGGCGGCCGCACCCAGCGCGACCAGGGCGACGCTCGGCAGGAACAGCAGGAAGCCGAACACGCCGATGCCGGCGTTGCCCAGCACGTTCTCGCCCCAGGTGCCGCGGAACATGGCGGCCGAGCGGCGGACGGCGTCCTTCGTGCCGACGCCCTCGAGCACCAGCACCGGCAGAACCAGGTAGGTGACGAGGTTCCAGGCCATGCCGACGAGCCCGATGACGATGCGGCCGAGGAAGCCCAGCCGCTCCTCGATGGCGCGCAGGATCAGCGACACCGTGGCCGACAGCAGCGCCCACGGCAGGATCCGCAGCCACAGCCGGCCGGCCGTGCGCAGGCCGCCGGCCACGCTCGGGTCGCCGCCGGAGAGCGCGAGGTTGGCCTGCGAGATCAGCGCGGCGTTGAAGAAGATGGCCACGTACGCGGTGACCAGGTAGAACGCGACGAACAACACGTAGCTGCCGGCGGTCGGCTGGTTGGCGTCGTTGAACGTGAACACCGCCGGAGTGAGGAACACGATCGCGACGAGCAGGCTGGCGACCCCGGAGAGCACCGGGAACACCGCGAGCTCCTTGCGCGAGCGCAAGACGTGCCAGGACGCCTTGAACATCCGCCAGGACGTACCGAACCGGCCCATGTGCGCCACCCCCATCGTCGATTGCGCGGGGCAAATGTACCGCGCGACCAGCGGCCGGAGCAGCCGGCTCAGGTGGCTCGCTGGCGCCAGGCGGTGGCGTACAGGCAGACCGCCGCGGCGGTCGCGAGGTTGAGGCTCTCCGCGGCACCGTAAATCGGCACGCGCAGCGCGTCGTCGAGCGTGCCGACCAGGTCGTCGGGCAGGCCATGGGCCTCGCTGCCGAAGACCCAGGCGGTCGGCCGGGCGAGCGCCGCGCCGGAGGACTCGAGGTCGTCGGCCGCGTAGCCGTCGGCGGCGACGAGCCGGAGGCCGGCGGCCCGGCACGCGTCGAGCACGTCCGGGACCGGGGCGCGGGCGACCGGGAGGTGGAAGAGGCTGCCGGTCGACGCGCGGACGCACTTGCCGTTGTGCGGGTCGACGGCGTGCCCGGCGAGCACGACCGCGTCTGCGCCCGCGGCGTCGGCCACCCGGATGACCGTGCCGGCGTTGCCGGGGTCGGACACGCCGACGAGAACGGCGACCAGGCGCGGCGTGCCGGACAGCGCCCGGGACAGCGGGACGTCGACGAGGTCGCAGACCGCGACGACGCCCTGCGGGGTGACGGTCTCGGAGAGCCCCGCGGCGGCACGCTCGGTCACGAGCGACACCGGCACGCCGGCCTCGGCGGCGAGCACCGCGAGGTCGTCGGGGAGGGAGACGGCGAACAGCTCGTGCACGACGCCGCGCCCGGCGGCGGCCCAGCGCAGGGCCTCGCGCACGGCCTGGGCGCCCTCGGCGAGGAAGCGGCCGGCCTTCTGCCGCCCGGCCCGCCGGGTGAGGGCCCGGGCAGCGACGACCCGGGGCGTCCTTTCCGTGAAAGGACCGTCCCCGGGTCGGGTCACCTGCGTGTTCAGGAAGCCTTGCCCTGCGGGTCGGCGTTCTCGCGCGCGACGTCGACCAGCGCGGCGAACGCGTTGGCGTCGTTGACCGCGAGCTCGGCGAGGATCTTGCGGTCCACCTCGATGCCGGCTGCCTTGAGGCCCTGGATGAACCGGTTGTAGGTCATGCCGTTCTGGCGAGCCGCGGCGTTGATCCGGGTGATCCACAGCTGGCGGAAGTCACCCTTGCGGGCCCGGCGGTCCCGGTAGGCGTAGTTGAGCGAGTGGAGCATCTGCTCCTTCGCCTTGCGGTACAGCCGTGAACGCTGACCCCGGTAGCCACTGGCCAGCTCGAGGGTCGTCCGGCGCTTCTTGTGGGCGTTGACCGCCCGCTTGACGCGTGCCACGGTTCAAATCCTGTCGATCTCATGGGTGGCAGCCAGGCCACCCGGTGGTCATGGGAACGGAGTGCGGCTCAGCGGCCGAGCAGCTTCTTGATGCGCTTGACGTCGGCGGCGGCCACCTCGGTGGTGCCGGACAAGCGCCGGGTGAGCTTGCTGGGCTTCTTCTCCAGCCTGTGCCGCAGGCCGGTCTGCTGCCGGCGCAGCTTTCCCTTGCCGGTGATCCGGATCCGCTTCGAGGTGCCGGAGTGGGTCTTGTTCTTGGGCATGTCAATCCTCGCGCTTGTCTACCGGAGCGTCGGTGCGGTCGCTCCAGTGTCCTTGCCGGACGCTCCGGCCGGTCAGTTCGTGTCGGTGCCCGCGCTCGCCTTGGGCCGCGTCTTCTGCGTCTTGTGCGGCGCCAGCACCATGATCATGTTTCGGCCGTCCTGCTTGGGCGCCGCCTCGACGAAGCCGAGTTCGGCGACGTCGTCGGCCAGCCGCTGCAGGAGCCGGAAACCGAGTTCGGGACGAGACTGCTCCCGGCCACGGAACATGATCGTCACCTTGACCTTGTTCCCGTGCTCGAGGAACCGGATGACATGGCCCCTCTTGGTCTCGTAGTCGTGCGTGTCGATCTTCGGGCGGAGCTTCTGCTCCTTGATCACGGTGAGCTGCTGGTTTCGGCGGGACTCCCGCGCCTTCTGCGCACTCTCGTACTTGAACTTGCCGAAGTCCATGAGCTTGCAGACCGGCGGGCGTGCCTGCGGGGCAACCTCCACGAGGTCCAGGTCCGCCTCCTGAGCCAGTCGGAGTGCGTCCTCGATGCGCACTATCCCGACCTGCTCGCCGTTCGGTCCGACCAGTCGGACCTCCGGGACTCGGATGCGGTCATTGATACGTGTATCGGAGCTGATGGGGCCTCCTCGGGCCGATTTCAACGAGCCGTGCCCGGCTCATCCTCTGTCGTCGCGTCACGTCCCGAAGCCCCACAACGGCACGAACCCCGCACACCAAGGGTGCACGGGGCCCGCTTCCAACCGATCCTCGACGAGGGTACGTCGAGACACCGCCACTGACGCCGGACGAGCCGGCACCGATCGCGGCGACCGGAACCCGGACACCTGCGGTGACTCGGGTGGGAGCGGGGCTCCACTTCGCGGCCTCGTTCGCACGAGGCTGGTCGCGTCCTACAGATTAGCAGAACGGTGTAACCGGCTGTTTTATGCCGGGGCTTAAGGCCTGTCTCGTAGATCATCGGGTGAAGTCCTGCGCCGACCACCGGAACCTCAGGGGACCGTGACGGCACCCAGCCACCATCCACCTCGACACCCGCACCATTCGCCGGGACGCAACGCATACTTTCAATCCCGGGTAGGCGGCCTATGCCGGGGCCCACTGGTAGCGCAGCTCGGGCCGGCCCACCTGACCGTACCGCGGCTGCCGCAGGGCCAACCCGTTGTCCGCCAGGTACTCCAGGTACCGCCGGGCGGTCACCCGGGACATGCCCAGCACGTCGCCGGCCGCACCCGCGGACAGCCCGTCGGCCGACTGGCGCAGCACCGCGACCACCGCGTCGAGGGTCGGGCCGCTCATGCCCTTGGGCAGCGCGCTGTCGGTGCCGCGCAACGTGGCGAACAGATGGTCGACGTCGGTCTGGTCGGCGACCGCGGCCCGGTCGACACCGCGCCGGAACCGGCCGTAGCGCTCCAGCTTGTCCCTCAGCGTGGCGAAGGTGAACGGCTTGAGCAGGTACTGCGCGACCCCGGTCGACACGGCCGCCCGCACGACCGTGAGGTCGCGCGCCGAGGTCACCATGATCACGTCGACGAGGTGCCCGGCGGCGCGCAGGTTCCGGCACAGCTCCAGCCCGGTGCCGTCGGGCAGGTACTGGTCCAGCAGGAGGAGGTCGACCTCGGGCCGCAGCGCGCGCTGGGCCTCCGCGGCGGAGTGCACGACACCCGCGACCGCGAAGCCGGGCACCCGCTCCACGTAGAGCCGGTGCGCCTCGGCGGTGAGCGGATCGTCCTCGACCACCAGGACGTTGATCACTGTATCCATGGTTCGCTCCGCTCGGTCACGAACGGGCCTCCGTCATCACGCGGCCGGTGGGCAGCCGGACCGTGAACACGGCGCCGCCGCCCGGGCCGTCGCCGACCTCGATCGTGCCGTGGTTGCGGCGGACCGCCTGCCACACGAGTGCCAGGCCGAGCCCGTGGCCGGGGTCGGGCTTGGTCGACCAGCCGCGGTGGAAGGCGTCCGGCACGTATTCGGCGGCCAGGCCCGAGCCGGTGTCGGCCACCCGCAGCACCAGGTCTCCCGTCTCGGTCCGGGCGGTGACGAACACCCGCGGCGCGGTGGCCGAGCCGGCGAGCGCCGCGTCGATCGCGTTGTCGATGAGGTTGCCGAGGATCGTGACGATGTCGCGGGCGGTGGCCGCCTCGCCGCCGAGCACCGCGTCGTCGATCTCGGTCTCCGGGGTGATCACGAGCTCCGCGCCGCGCTCGTTGGCCTCGGCCGCCTTGCCGAGCAGCAGCGCGGCGAGCACCGGCTCGGACACGGCGTCGACGACCCGGTCGGTGAGCTGCTGGGCCAGCGCCAGCTCCGCGGTGGCGAACTCGACGGCCTCGGCGGCGCGGCCGAGCTCGACCAGCGACACCACGGTGTGCAGCCGGTTCGCGGCCTCGTGTGCCTGCGAGCGCAGCGACTCGGTGAACCCGCGCGCCGACTTGAGCTCGCCGGTCAGCTCCTGCAGGTCGGTGTGGTCGCGCAGGGTCACGACGGTGCCGTGGGTGCGGTCGCCGGAGCGGACCGGCGCGGAGTTGACCACGAGCACCCGGCGTTCGGTCAGCTGGATCTCGTCGCGGGTGACCCGCCCCGGCGCCAGGCTCTCGACCATGGCCGGCGGCAGGCCGAGCTCGGCGACCGGCCGGCCCTCGACGTCGCCGGTGAGGTCGAGCAGCTCGCGGGCGCCGTCGTTGCACAGCGTCACCCGGCCGCCCTGGTCGACCAGCAGCAGGCCCTCGCGGACGGTGTGCAGGATCGCCTCGTGGTACTCGATCCGCCGGCCGAGCTCGGCCGGCCCGAGCCCGTGGGTCTGCCGGGCCAGCCGGCGGCTCACCAGGTACGTGCAGGCCATGCCGCCCGCCAGCACGGCGAGCGCGATGATCCCCATCGGCACGACGCGGTCGCGCACCTGGCCGGCGATGGCGTGCAGCGTGATGCCGACGCTCACCAGCGCGACGATCCTGTGCTCCGGGCCGAACACCGGCACGACCGCGCGCACCGACGGGCCGAGGGTGCCGGTGTAGGTCTCGGTGAACGTCCGGCCGGCCAGCGCCTCCGCGGTGTGGCCGAGGAACTGCCCGCCGATCAGCTCCGGGTTCGGATGGGTGAAGCGCTTGCCGGCCGGGTCCATGATCGTGACGAAGTCGACGCCGGTGTCGTGCCGGACGCGCTCGGCGAAGGGCTGCAGCCGCGCGCTGGGGTCGGGCGTTCCGACGGCGTCGACGACGATCGGCGAGTCCGCGATCGTGCGGGCGATCGACACGACCTCGTCCCGGGTGGAGTCCTCGGCGCGGTCGGCGACGTCGAAGTAGGTCAGCACGGCGCCGACGATCACGAGCAGACCGACGATGGTCACCTGCAGCACCAGCAGCTGCCCCGCCAGGCTCCACCGTCCCAGGCGACCGCCCTGTCTCATGGGCATAGTGTGACCCGAGGCACAACATGAGCGGCATTCGGACCAGCTGCGGTGAACGAAATGAACACAAGCGTGACCCAGGTCATAGCGTTCCGGACAATCTGACCACGTTTCGCACAGCTGTCGTCACCGCCGGCCGCAGCCGGTGCCGCGAGGAGGCCCCCGTGTCCGACACCGCTCCGCCGCCCACCCGCCGCCGGGATCGCACCCATCTCCTGTACATCGCGGTCATCGTCGCAGTCGCGCTCGGCATCCTCGTCGGCCTGGTCTGGCCCGAGGTGGGCAAGGACCTGAAGCCGCTGGGCACGGGCTTCGTCAACCTCATCAAGATGATGATCAGTCCCATCATCTTCTGCACGATCGTGCTCGGTGTCGGCTCGGTCGCCAAGGCGGCCAAGGTCGGCCGGGTCGGCACGCTGGCCATCGGTTACTTCCTGGTCATGTCGACGGTCGCGCTGATCATCGGTCTGATCGTCGGCAACATCCTCCACCCCGGCGACGGGCTGCAGCTCACCGACACCCTCCGGGCCGAGGGGCAGGGGAAGGTCGAGGCGAGCAAGACCACCGCCGAGTTCCTGCTCGGCATCATCCCGACGACGCTCGTGTCGGCGTTCACCTCGGGTGACGTGCTGCAGACGTTGCTGGTGGCGCTGCTGACCGGGTTCGCGCTACAGGCGTTGCGCGGCAGGGGCGAGCCGATCCTGCGCGGCGTCGGGCACATCCAGCGGCTGGTGTTCCGCATCCTCGCGATGATCATGTGGGCGGCGCCGATCGGTGCGTTCGGCGCGATCGCCGCGGTGGTCGGCGAGACCGGGGTCGACGCGCTCAAGAGCCTCGCGATCCTCATGGTCGGCTTCTACATCACGTGTCTCCTGTTCGTGTTCGGCGTGCTCAGCGTGCTGCTGTGGACCATCGCGCGCCTCAACATCATGTCGCTGTTCCGCTACCTGGGCCGCGAGTTCCTGCTGATCCTGTCGACGTCGTCGTCGGAGGTGGCGCTGCCACGGCTGATCGCGAAGATGGAGCACCTCGGGGTGAGCAAGCCGGTCGTCGGCATCACCGTGCCCACCGGCTACTCGTTCAACCTCGACGGCACGGCGATCTACCTGACGATGGCGACGCTGTTCATCGCCGAGGCCATGAACGCGCCGCTGACCTTCGGCGAGCAGATTTCGCTGCTGCTGTTCATGATCATCGCGTCGAAGGGCGCGGCCGGGGTCACCGGCGCGGGGCTCGCCACGCTCGCCGGCGGCCTGTCCACGCACCGCCCGGAGCTCGTCGACGGCGTCGGGCTGATCGTCGGCATCGACCGGTTCATGTCCGAGGCGCGGGCGCTGACGAACTTCGCCGGCAACTCGGTCGCGACCGTCCTGGTGGGCACGTGGACCAAGGAGTTCGACCGCGCGAAGGCCAACCGGGTGCTGTCCGGCGAGGACCCGTTCGACGAGGCGACCATGCTCGACGACGACCACGGGCCTGCCGAGCCGGCCGACACCGCGGCGGCCACGGCCTCGGCCGACGTCGTCGCGCCGGCCGACGGCTCCGCCAGGCGGACGTGACTCAGGTCCGGGTGCGGCGGCGGTGGCCGCGCCCGGGATGCCAGGACTCGATGACGAGATGGTCGGCCGGCTCGCCGAGGTAGGTCAGCGCGACCTCGGTGACGTCGATCCGGAAGAAGCCGGCGCCCACATGCGGGGTGTCCGGCGGTGCCGGGACCTCGACGAGCCGGCCGGCGATCTTGGCGTCACCGGGCCAGCTGCCGTCCTCCGGTGGCTCGAGGGTGGGGCTGTGCACGGCGATCCGGTTGTCGCGCCGGACGTCGCGCAGCTTCATCGAGCCGCCCATCATGCCGAGCGTCACGTCGGTGTCGGTGAACTCGAGCTCCGAGGCGCTGATCCGGGGCGACCCGTCGGCCCGCAGCGTGGCGATCGTCTTGTTCGTGCCCGCCGCGAACACCGCCCGCACGCGCCCGGCGAACTCCGGCGCGTCCTTCTCGATCTCCTGCCAGGTGGCCATTCACCCTCCCTTTCCGAACGACGGTTCGGATACTACGCCGAGTTTCCGATCCATGGTTCAATAATCCCGTGGGACGCCCGCGCAAGATCTCCGACGCCGAGCTGATGGCCGCCTGCGGCCGGGCGATCGGCCGGCACGGGCCGGGGTTCACCCTGGCCCACGTGGCGGCCGAGGCGGGCATCGCGGTGGGCACGGTGTCCGGCCGCTTCGGCTCGAAGCACGGCCTCCTGCTCGCGATGATGACCGAGGCCGCGACCGGCGTGGCCGAACGGATGCGGGCCGCGGCGGACCGGCACCGGGACCCGGTCGCCGCGATCGTGGCGGCCGTCGTGGCGACCGCCGAGGGCGTGGCCGACCCGGCCACGACGAGCAACCACCTGGCACAGCTGGGGATCGACATGAGCGACCCGGCCCTGCGCGCCGGCTTGGCCGGCCTCCGGTCCAGCGTCCGCGACGTGCTCCGGTCCCTGCTGGCGGCCGCCGACCTCCCCGCCGCTCCCCCACCACCCCGCGCGGCGCGCATCGTGGCCGCGCTCGCCCACGGCACCCAGCTGGACTGGGCCCTGGCCCCGACCGGCAAGCTGCCCGACCGGCTACGCGCCGACGTCCGGGCCGTGCTGGACTCCTGGCGCGAGATACCCGCGTAGCCCACGCTGGCCGCGGCGCATCATCAGCGCGTGGTTGACCTGGAACAGCGGCCGCGCGATGGGCGCGAACGTCCGCAGCAGGGGTTTGTTGACCACGACCCGCTGGTCGATGGCCAGCCGGGCCCCGACGGCGTGATCGCCGACGACGCCGAGGCAGTACCCCTCGAGGTCCCCGGTCAGGTCGACGCGCAGCCGCCCGGCGCCCGCGTCCTGCTCGGCCCGGCGCACCCGGAACGTGAGCGCGTAAGGAAGTGTGGAGCGGCAGACCAGCTCGGCCGTGTCGTCGTCGAGCCGGCGAACGGACCGGACGTCGGGCCACCAGACGGGCCAGCTCATGAGGTCGACGAGCGCGCCGAAGACCCGGGAGGTGGCCGCGGAGACCGACCAGACGTTGCGGAACCAGTAGTCGTTGAGCGACACACTCCCGAGTATGCCGGGGCCGGTGCACCGGATCCCCCGACGAACGCACCAACCTCCCTTGACGAAGCACTAAAGTGCCGATCATGGCGACGTGGACGGTGGCCGACCTCCCCGACCAGACCGGCCGCACGGCCGTGGTCACGGGCGCGAACAGCGGCTTGGGCCTGGAGACCGCACGAGAGCTGGCCAGGGCGGGTGCGCGGGTGATCCTGGCGTGCCGGGACGTGACCCGGGGCAAGCAGGCCGCGGAGACCATGCCGGACACGGTCGAGGTACGGGCCCTGGACCTGGCCGAGCTGTCGTCCATCCGCACGTTCGCGACGTCGATGACCGAGGACGTGGACCTGCTCGTCAACAACGCCGGCGTGATGGCCGTCCCCCACCGCCGCACCGCGGACGGCTTCGAAATGCAGTTCGGGACGAACCACCTGGGCCACTTCGCGTTGACGGGCTTGCTACTGCCCCGCCTGCGCGACCGAGTGGTGACGGTGTCGAGCGTCATGCACATGCTGGGCCGGGTCAATCTGGACGACCTCAACTGGGAGCACCGCCGCTACCTGAGGTGGCCGGCCTACGCCCAGTCGAAGCTGGCGAACCTGCTGTTCACGCTGGAGCTCACGAACCGCCTGAAAGCAGCGGGCTCGACGGTGACGGCCTACTCGGCCCACCCCGGCTACGCGTCGACGAACCTCATGTCCCACACGGAGTCGGTGTTGGACCACGTGATGTCCCTGGGAAACCGCCTGCTGGCCCAAAGCGCGGCAATGGGAGCGTTGCCAACCCTCTACGCGGCAACCGCGGACATCCCACCCGGCAGCTTCACCGGCCCAGGAGGCTTCATGGGCCAAAAAGGCTATCCAAAGGTAGTGGGCTCCATCAGAGCAGCAAGAAACCCACGAACAGCAAAAGCCCTGTGGGAACGATCCGAAACCCTCACGAACGTGCACTACGACTTGTAGGAACGCACCTCACCCCCACCCGGCCGGGACGTCAGCCGAGAACGTGGCGCAGGAACTGGCCGGTGTAACTCTCCGACACCTCGACGATGTCCTCAGGCGTCCCCTCAGCGATCACCAGCCCACCCCCGGAGCCACCCTCCGGACCCATGTCCACGATCCAGTCCGAGGTCTTGATGACGTCGAGGTTGTGCTCGATGACGATGACCGTGTTGCCCTTGTCCACCAGCCCGTTGACGACGTCGATCAGCTTGCGGATGTCCTCGAAGTGCAAGCCGGTGGTCGGCTCGTCCAGGACGTAGACCGTCTGGCCGGTGGACCGCTTCTGCAGCTCGGACGCCAGCTTGACCCGCTGCGCCTCCCCACCGGACAGCGTCGGCGCGGGCTGCCCGAGCCGCACGTACCCGAGCCCGACGTCGACCAGCGTCTTGAGGTGCCGGTGGATGGCCTTGATGGGCTCGAAGAACCCCTCGGCCTCCTCTATCGGCATGTCCAGCACCTCGGCGACGGTCTTGCCCTTGTAGTGCACCTCCAGGGTCTCCCGGTTGTACCGGGCCCCCTTGCACACCTCGCACGGGACGTAGACGTCCGGCAGGAAGTTCATCTCGATCTTGATGGTGCCGTCGCCCGCGCACGCCTCGCAGCGGCCGCCCTTGACGTTGAACGAGAACCGCCCTGGCTGGTAGCCGCGGACCTTGGCCTCGGTGGTGGCCGCGAACAGCTTGCGGACGTGGTCGAACACGCCGGTGTAGGTGGCCGCGTTGGACCGCGGCGTGCGGCCGATGGCTGACTGGTCGACCCGGACGAGCTTGTCGACCTGCTCGAGCCCGCGCACCCGCGTGTGCCGGCCCGGCACCTGGCGCGCGCCGTTGAGCTTGTTGGCCAGCACGGTGGCCAGGATGTCGTTGACCAGCGTCGACTTGCCGGACCCGGACACACCGGTGACCGAGACCAGGCAGCCGAGCGGGAACGACACGTCGATGCCGCGCAGGTTGTGCTCGCGCGCGCCGACCACGGTGAGCTGACGCTTGCGGTCGGCGGGCCGGCGCATGGCCGGCACCGGGATCTGCATCCGGCCGGAGAGGTAGGCCCCGGTGAGCGACTCCTTGTTCTTGAGCAGCTTCTGGAACGATCCGCTGTGGACGATGTTGCCGCCGTGCTCGCCCGCGCCCGGGCCGATGTCGACCACCCAGTCGGACTGGCGGATGGTGTCCTCGTCGTGCTCGACGACGATGAGCGTGTTGCCCAGGTTGCGCAGCCGGGTGAGCGTCTCGATGAGCCGGTGGTTGTCGCGCTGGTGGAGCCCGATGGACGGCTCGTCGAGCACGTAGAGCACGCCGACCAGCCCGGACCCGATCTGGGTGGCGAGCCGGATGCGCTGCGCCTCGCCGCCGGACAGGGTGCCCGACGCGCGGTCGAGCGAGAGGTAGTCGAGGCCGACGTCGAGCAGGAACCGCAGCCGGGCCTGGATCTCCTTGAGGACCGCGCCGGCGATGATGGTCTCGCGACGGCCGAGCGTGAGCCCGTCGAGGAACGCCGAGCACTCGGCGATGGACAGCGCGGACACCTCGGCGATGGACCGCGCGCCGTGCTTCTTGTGCTCGAGGGTGACCGCGAGGATCTCGGGCTTGAGGCGGGTGCCCTGACACGCCGGGCACGGCACCTCCCGCATGTAGCCCTCGTACTTCTCCCGCATGTACTCGGACTCGGTCTGCTCCTGGCGCCGCTCGAGGAACGGGATGACGCCCTCGTAGTTGGCGTAGTACGAGCGCTCGCGGCCGTAGCGGTTGCGGTAGCGGACGTGGACCTGCTCGTCGATGCCGTGCAACACGGCCTTCTGCGCCTTGGCCGGCAGCTTGCGCCACGGCAGGTCCACCCGGAAGCCGACCGTCTCGGCCAGCGAGCCCAGCAGCCGGGTGAAGTACTCGGCGGTCTGCCCGCCGGCCCACGGCGCGATGGCCCCGTCCTCGAGGCTGAGCTCGTCGTCCGGGACGACCAGCTCGGGGTCGACCTCCTGCCGGATGCCGATGCCGGTGCAGACCGGGCAGGCGCCGTACGGGGAGTTGAACGAGAACGACCGCGGCTCGAGGTCCTCGATGGCCAGCGGGTGGCCGTTGGGGCAGGCCAGGTTCTCGGAGAAGCCGCGGATGCGCGCCGGGTCGTTCTCGGGCAGGTCGACGAACTCCAGCTCGACCAGGCCGTCGGCCAGGCGCAGCGCGGTCTCGACCGAGTCGGTGAGCCGGCGCTTGGACGACGCCTTGACCGAGAGCCGGTCGATGACGACCGCGATGTCGTGCTTCTCCTGCTTCTTGAGCTTGGGCGGGTCGGTGAGCGGGTGGACCGTGCCGTCGATCATCGCCCGCGAGTAGCCCTGGGACTGCAGCGAGGAGAACAGGTCGATGTACTCGCCCTTGCGGCCGCGGATGACCGGCGCGAGGACCTGGAAGCGGAGGCCGTCCTCCATGGCCATGACCTGGTCGACGATCTGCTGCGGGGTCTGCTTGCTGATGGGCTCGCCGCAGCGCGGGCAGTGCGGCTTGCCGGCGCGGGCGAACAGCAGGCGCAGGTAGTCGTAGACCTCGGTGATGGTGCCGACGGTGGACCGCGGGTTGCGGCTGGTGGACTTCTGGTCGATGGAGACCGCGGGCGAGAGGCCCTCGATGAAGTCGACGTCGGGCTTGTCCATCTGGCCGAGGAACTGCCTGGCGTAGGCCGACAGCGACTCGACGTACCGGCGCTGGCCTTCGGCGAAGATCGTGTCGAAGGCAAGGCTCGACTTGCCGGAACCCGAGAGGCCGGTGAACACGATCATGCTGTTGCGGGGCAGGTCGAGATCCACGCCGCGCAGGTTGTGCTCCCTGGCGCCGCGAACAACGAGGCGGTCAGCCACTGAAGTCCCTTCGAAGTTGCTCTTGGACCGGTCGTGCGCAGGTCAGGCGGTGTCCACCGGCCAGTCCACACGGCCGCGCCCATGCTAGGACGGGGCACCGACAATTTCTGCGGCGGACGTCCGGAGCTGGGCGGCTACCCCAGGTGGGCGATGCTCACCTACGCTGGTGAGACCAGGTCTGGTGCAAACCCATTCTGAACTACCGACTCGCGGGGATGGCGGTATGACTGGCTCCAGCATCTCATCGGAAGCGTCCGTCCGACACGACGGCGTACCCGAACAGCGTCGAGCGAACGAGCTGTCGGCGGCGGCCGAGGCCAGGCGGTGCCTCGCCGACGTGCGGGCGGTCACCGAGAGACTGGGGCAGGCCGTCGGGAAGCTCGACGACGAACGGATGCACCAACCGAGCCGATTGCCGGGGTGGTCACGCGCTCATGTGGTGAGCCACATCGCGCGCAATGCCGACGGGTTCGTGAACCTGCTCATGTGGGCCCGAACCGGCGTCGAACATCCAATGTACCTGAGCACAGCCGACCGCGACGCCGCCATCGAGGAGGGCGCGGACCGGCTCGCCCAGGTCGTGCAGGAGGACCTGCGCGCGGCCAGCGACCGGTTCGCCGCCGCCAGCGACCGGCTGTCGGACTCGCAGTGGGCGGCCACGGTCGCCGGGCGCGCGTCGATGGTCTTCCCGGCGGCCAACATCCCGTCGATGCGCCTGTTCGAGCTGTGGGTGCACATGGTCGACCTCGACGTCTCGGTCGGGTTCGCGGACATTCCGGACGAGCAGGTCGAGGGCCTGCTCGCCACCGCGGTGTCCCGGCTCGTCGGCCGGCCGGACGGGCCGTCGGTGCACCTGCGGGTCACGCTGCCCGACGGTGCGGAGCGGGTGTGGGACCTCGTCGGCGGGGCCGACGGGGACGTGCACCAGGTGTCCGGTGAGGCCGCGCAGGTGATCGCGTGGCTCACCGGGCGCGGCGACGGCGCCGAGCTCGACGGGGACGTGCCGGTGCTACCCGCGTGGGGTTAGGTCGATGCCGGTGAAGGTGGCCGCGAAGCCCTTGCCGGTGGGCGACGCGGCCATCACGCCGGCGGTCGCCGTCCGGTCCGGCGGCAGGTAGGCCAGCCGCAGCATGGTCGCCGGTTCCGCGCCGTCGAGGCCGTAGCTGATGGTGACGGTGTCGCCGGTGCGCTCGGCCTTGATCGTGACCGCGCGCGGGCTGTCCACGGGCACCACCGACCAGTCGGAGAACTCCCTGGTCACGACGGCGGAGATCTGCTGGCGGCCGTCGACGAGCTCGATGCCGCTCTTGATCCAGTTCCGCTCGTCGACCCGGATCGCGATGCCCGCCTGGTCGTACTGCTCGCGGTAGTCGCCCTCGAAGGTGGCAGTGAGCTCCCAGTCGCCGTCGACGTCCGTGCCGAGGATGTGCCCGGTGTCGCGGACGAAGCCGTAGTGGGTGGTGCGCCAGAAGTCGGTGTCGGGGTCCGTGGTGATCACGAGGGTGTCGCCCTCGGCGGTCCACGTGGTGGGTTCGTTCAGCCAGCGCCAGCCCGTGATCATGTCGGCCATGCTGTCAGCGCGGCGCCGGGGCGCGCTAGGGTCGCGGCCGTGGATGTTGTCGAGGACTACAGCGGTCACGTCGAGCCCGGCGGCCCGGCGGCCCGGCGCACGTTGGACGCGCTGACCATCACCAAGATCTCGGTCGGGCCGATGGACAACAACGCGTACCTGCTGGTCTGCCGGGCCACCCAGGAGGCCCTGCTGATCGACGCCGCGAACGACCCGGAGCGCCTGTCGGACCTCATCGGCCACGACGACAACCGCCCGACGCTGCGCACCATCGTGACGACGCACCAGCACCGGGACCACTGGGCCGCGCTGGGGGCCGTCGCCGGCGCGTACGGCGCGAACACCATCGCCCACGCCCTGGACGCCGACCCGCTCCCCGTGCCCCCCGACCGCTTCGTGGACCACGGCGACACCGTCTCGGTGGGCGACTGCGCCCTCGAGGTGATCCACCTGCGCGGCCACACCCCAGGCTCGGTGGCCCTCCTGTACCGCGATCCGACCGGCCACCCCCACCTCTTCACGGGCGACTCGCTCTTTCCGGGCGGCGTCGGGAAGACATCGTCCCCGGCCGACTTCACCTCGTTGGTCAACGACGTGACGTCGCGGATCTTCGACAAGCTGCCGGACGACACCTGGTTCTACCCAGGCCACGGCGACGACTCCACGCTCGGCGCGGAACGGCCGCGCCTTGACGAGTGGCGCGAACGCGGCTGGTAGGACGGTGTCGGCCGATCGGTTCAGCGACTGGACCGGAGATCGGCGATGAGTTCGGGGAGCACGAGTTCTTCCTGGACGTGAATGCCGTGCTGTTCGAGAGCGGGGCGCAGGTTCGGGTCCCAGGTCGCGTCGGCTGGGCGGCCGGTCAGTGCGCCGCCGGTCACCGAGGTGAGCGCTGATCGGTAGGCCGGTGCGTCGAATCGCCATGGTTGCCAGGCGAAGCGCTCGCGCAGCGCGTTGGCGATGCGGATGCCGCCCCAGTCGAAGTCGCCGTGGTAGGCGAGGTGAGCGCCGTCGGCGACCAGCAGCGTGAGCAGGCGGAGCGCCGCCGCGGACGGGTGGCCGCTCAGGCACACCAGGGGCGGGCAGTCGGGGCCCAGCTCGTCGGCGGCGCTGGCAACCACGATCGGGTTCTCGCACACCCGCACCAGGGCGTCGCCCGCACCGAGAGCGGGCCGGTCACGACCGAGTTGGCGCAACGTCAGCACACACGGCTCCCCGACCTCGCGGGCCAGCGCGGCCATCCTGCCGACGGTGGTCGCGGTTCCGCCGGGCAACCCCGTGCACAGCACCGACGAGGACAGCTCGTCGCGGTGCACTCCCACCGCCGCCCAGGCCGCACGGCGTTCGAAGGCCGAACCGTCGCCGGCCGGGGCCGCGCCGGCCAGCGCGCGAACCGCGCCGAGTGACAGTGTGGACAGCGGCCTGCCGTCGTCCAGCGCGTGCGCGTCACCCGTGGCCGCCGCGGCGAGGCGACCCAGGGCGAGGCCGGTCGACGGCACTGCGTCCAACACCCGCACCAGCGCTTCCACGAGCGCCGTCGCGTCGACGGGGGTCGCCGCCACCCTGCGGAGCATGCCGGTCGTGTCCAGCCAGGTGCGCCAGGTCGTCAGCTCGGGACGCCGCTCGACGAGTTCGTCCAGCGGTGCGCACGCCGCCGACCACGCTTCGGCCTCCGCGGCCTCCATCGCCACTCGGTCGGACACGTTGCCGAACAGGGTGTGAGCCGCCGCCGTCAGCCCGTCCGGGGCGGCGCCACTGGACCGCAGTACCGCGTCGACCTCGTCCAGTGACACCGTCAGCGACGTGCCGGCGCCGGCACGGCGGCCCAGCAGCCGCTCCATCGCGCGTCGCTGCTCCAGGCCGGCTTCGGCGAGTGTCACCGTTCCCGTCACCGGCTTGCCCAGCTCCAGCCGGCGGCGTACCCGGTCGAGCAGCCAGGCGGTGTGCTCACCACCCAGCAACCTGTGCAACCGGGACTCGTCCATCACTCGAACAGCGCGTCGGCGAGATCGTCGGTCGGGGTGGCCGGCAGGTAGGACGCCGGGCGGTCGAGTCGGAGCCGCTCGCGGCCGTCCCACCGCCACGGGGTGACCAGTACCGCGTCGATCCCGTCGCGGCGGGTGAGCTGCGCGATGGCCAGGCCGGGCACCTGTGGGTAGCAGCCCCACTCGCGCTCGCTGGTCATCACCACGTCCAGGTCGAAGGCGGCCAGCAGGCCCAGACACTTCGCGCGGGAGTCGTCGTCCACGCCCGCGAACGCCTCGTCCAGCGCGATCAGGCGCGGCGCGTGCGGGTTGCCGGCCGACGTGTAGAACGACGACGCCGCGGCGAACAGCGGCACCGACGCGGCCAGCACCCGCTCACCGCCCGAGGCAGGGCCGGTCGCCGGGCGCCACTGGCCGTCCTGGTAGCGCTGGATGGTGAACTCGTGCCAGCCGCGATAGTCCAGTGCCCTGGTCAGCTGCTCCACCCAGCCGCTCGAGGTGTCCTCGGCGTGCTCCCGGTTGATCTGCTCCTGCAGGAAGGCGCCGACCGCCGCGCGGTCCTCGGCGCTCCAGGCGTCCGCGGTCTGGCGCAGCAGCCGGTCGCGCACCCTGCTCAGCCCTTCCGGCGCGGTGCGTGCCGTCCGCCATTGCAGGCGCAGCCGCATGCCGGTCGAGGTCGGGCGGTCCGCCAGGTCCGCGTTGATCGCCGTCACCTGGCTCTCCGCGCCGGTGATCAACTCCTGGAGCGTGCCCGCCACCTCGTTCACCAGGTGGTTCTCCAGGATCTCCCGCTCCTTGGCGGACAGCAGCGTGGCCCGGTGCTCCGTCTCGACGTCGAGCCCCGCGACCAGCGTGGGGATGTCCCGGTTGCGGCCCTGGAACAGCACGTCCACCACGATGATGCCGTCGCGGACCGTCATGCCGACCGAGTGCCCGTGCCGGGACAGCGCGTCGGTGAGCAGCTTGTGCTCGGCCGACACGCGCTGCTGCACCAGTTCCCACGGCCGGTCGGCGTCGTCGACCGGGTCCAGCGCGGCGTTGACGGCCCTGGCCGCGGCGACGGCCGGGGTCGGCGCCCAGTCCGTCGCCGGGTCGGGCACCGCCACGTCCGGCAGCACGGTGTGCAGCAACCCGGTGGCGACGAAGGCACGCAACGCGCCGACGGCGTGGTCGCGTTCGGCGGCCGCGAGATCGATCGACTCCCGCAGCGTTTCCTTCCTGCCCTCGGCCTTGCCGCGTTCGTCGCGGGCCCGGTCCGCGGCCTTGCGGGCGTTTCGCTCGTGCTCGTCGCGCGTGTTCAGCTCGGTGTCGACGGCGGCCAGTTTCCGGTACAGCTCGTCCACTCCGGCGCCGGCCGTCTCGACCAGCACCCGGTGGCGTTCGGCCGCCGCCTCCGCCTCCTCGCGCGCCCGGTCGGCGGCAATGATGTTCTGCGCCAACGCCTCCGCCGCGGAGGTCAGCTCCTGTTCAGCCTGTGTCACGTCCCTGCGTGCCCGGTCGGCGGCCCGCGCCGCCGGCCACAACCCGGCCAGCGCCACCCGGTAGTCCCCGACCGCGCCGCGCACCGCCGCCAGCGCCTGGTCATCCGAGGGCAGCCCGACGTCACCGGCGAACTCGGCCACCTCGGCCCGCGCCGCGTGGGCCGCCTTCTCCCGTTCGACCGTGACGGCCGCCGCCTCGGCCAGTGCCGTGTCGACCCGGCGTTTGGTCTCGTGCTCGCCCGCGAGCTTGACGTGCGCCTCCAGCAGCTCGGCGTCCGACGGCCGGGCGCGCTGCTCGGCGACCAGTGCTTCGGCCCGGTCGGCCAGGCCGGCGGCGATCTCGGCCAGTCCGGCGAGCCGGTTCCCGATGCCGGCCAACTCCTCCTCGAGCTGGGCGAGCCGGGCCCGGCGCGCGGCCTCCCGCGCTCCCTCGCCGATGTATGAGGCGACAGGCTTGTGCCAGGAGCCGGTGAGCGGGCCGTTGACGAACCGGCCGTCGACGTCGATCCAGGCGCCGACCCACGTGGACGAGCCGGGACCGAGGCCGATCGAGGCCAGCACCGAGCCGACCGCGTCATCGGTGAGCACGGCGGCCAGCGGGTCGTCCCGGTCGACGGCCGGGGCCAGCACCGCGGTCAGGCCGCCGCCGGGAACGGGATCGCCCGAACCGACGATGACGTCATCCCGCACGGCGTCGCGCAGCTCGCCGTCCGGAGTCACCCAGGCGTCGAGGATCCCGGCCGCCTCCAGGGCCGCTTCGATGCCCGCCCGATGGTCGTCGGGCACGCCCGCGGTGAAGTCCACGACCTTCCACAGCGGCGCGCCGGCTCGCCCGTTCCTGGTCCGCTCGTCGCGGGTGTACGGCTGCGGCGGGACATCGTGGCCACCCTCCCGCAGCCGGCTGATCTCCTCCTCGGTCGCCGCGTGCTCGCGTTCGGCCTCGGCCCGCCGCGCGTCCACCTCCGCCTGCTGGCGGCTCAGCTCGGCGGTCGCCTTCCGGGCCGCGTCGTCCACCGCCGACGCGGCGGGGTTCGGGCCGGTCGGCGTTTCGGTCCACGCGTCCAGCGCGGCGAGCACGTCCTCCGGCTCGGCCACCCGCACGTGATCGGCCCCTGTGACGTAGCGGGTGTAGGCCGCGAGCAGGGCGGCCGCGCGGTCGGTCACGAACTCGCCGGCCGAGGCGATCCGATCGGCGGCGGCGTGCTGCTCGCCGGTGATCCGGTCGACGTCCGCACGGGCGGCACGCAGCGCGGTGTCCGCGGCTCGAGCCTTGCCGAGCAGCACCTCCAACCGGGACAGCGCCGAGACCTGCCGTTCGATCAGCGCGTCGCCCGTCCGGCTGGCGCCCGCGAACGGCGGTGCCTCCGCGTCCAGCTCGGCCAGCATCGCCTCGTGTCCCGCGGCCAGCAGGGCCGCGGCCGCGGCGTCAGCAGCGGCAACCTTGGCGGCACGGAAGGCCACGCCCTCGGCCTCGGCATCTGCCCGGGCCTGGACCAGCTGCGCTTCCCGGCGCCCGGCCGTCTCCTGCGCCGAGCGCCGGTCGGCTTCCCTGCCCACGGCGAACTTTCCGAGCCGGTCGGCGTCCTGGCCGGCCGTCTTCAACGCCTCGGCGTCGCGCATCTCGGGACTCTGCTGCAACGCGGTTCGCCGGGCCTCCAGCGCGATCTTGACCGCGGCCAGCTCCTCGAGCTGTTCCTCGGCGGCTTCAAGCGCCTCATGTGCCGCCCCATGCGCGGTCTCGGCATCGCCCAGCTCACGACCGAGCTGCTCATAGCGGCTGTGCGCCTGTCGCACGGGTGTGGCGCACCGCTTGGCCGCGATGCCGGCGTAGCGGCGGTAGTGGGTGAGGAACGCGTCGGCGGCCGACTTCGCCTCGGCCAGCCCGCGCAGCGCCTCCCGCTCCTCGTCCAGTCCGCGGAATGCCTCGGCGACCGTGGTGACCAGCGCGGGATCCAGCGGCGGCAGCGCCTCGGTCAACGCGCGGGACAGCAACCTCTCGTCCGGCTTCTTGGACAGTTGCGGCTGGCGCAGCTGGATCAGCAGGTTGACCAGAGCCTCGTACCGGTGCGTGCCCAACCCGAACAGCGCCTCGTCCACGGCCCGGCGGTAGTCCGACGCGGTGTCGTACACCGTGCCGTGCCCGTCCACGGCGTCGCGCAGCTTCTCCCTGGTCAGGGCGACCTGGGTCGGGCTCAGCAAGGACAGGTCACGACCGATTCGCTGGCTGGTGACGAAGAACCAGTGCCGGGCGATGCCGCGCCCCGACACGGCTTTGAGTCCCGCGCCGATCGTCCGGTACTCGGCCGTGCCATCGGCAAGCAACCGGCCGAACTCCAGCCAGGCGTAGCCCAGCCGCTCCGGATGGGGATGCTTGCCGCCGAGCAGCAGGTTCCACTCCATGCGCTTGTTGCGGTCGCCGTCCGGCTCGACCCGGTGCGCGGCGAGCTCACCGTCCAGCAGGAACGGCAGCGTCAGCGCGAGCACCTTCGACTTCCCGGTGCCGTTGTTGCCACGCAGCAACAGCCGGCCGTCGTGGAAGTGGAACTCCTCGGCGTCGTAGTAGAACAGGTCGACCAGCCCTGCCCGCAACGGCTGCCAGCGCGCACGATGTGGCGTAGGACCGATCACTTGGGGTGCGCCTTCCTCGTCGAACGGTCCGCCGGCCCGGTGCGGATGGTCGGCGCCTGCACGGCATAACGCGCGATCGCCGGCCGGGCGATCACCGCGGGCGGCTCGCCGGGGACGTCGGCGACGAGTCGCAGAGCACGCAGCTTGTCCAGCGCGACGGCGAGCAGCTCCGCGTCGGCGCCCGGCTCGGTGACCCCGCGCCGCCAATAGGTCTCGTGTTCCCTGGCCATGACCCGGACATGGGTGCGCAGCCGGTCCAGCGCGACCGGCTCGCCGTTCCGTGCCCGGCGCGCCAGGTACTCGGCGACCAGCAGGGTCACGTGCCCGTCGGTGCGCTGTTCCGGCATGCGCACGTCGGTCAGCTCGTCGTCCGGGTCGACCATCGCGATGCCCTCGGCCCGCATCTCCGCGACCAGGCCGGTGGCCTGCTCGATCCGCCGGGTGATCGCGTGCCGCTGGCCGACCAGATAGCCACGCTCGTCGTCGGTGAGCTCGTCGTAGTAGACGACCGGATCGTCCAGCAGGCGGCGGGTCACCCGGTGCCGGAGCGCCCGGTTGCGCAGGTCGTCGGTGTCGGGCACGGGCTCGCTGGTCAGTTCGGCGAGACGATCCACGTGCCCGGACTTCTCGACCGTCGACGGGCCGCGGCCACCGGTGAGCAGTACCGCCAGCACCCGGCGGCGCACGTCGTACAGGACGTCGCCGGTGGCCGTCAGATAGGCGTCCTCGTCCCCGGCGACCCGCTCGAGCACGCCGAGGCCGAGCAGCAGGCGGACCACCGCGACCAGGTCCGAGCGCTGGTCCCGGCGGCTCAGGGTGAACTCGATGCCGGCCTCGGCCAGTTCGGGCTCGCCCGCCGCGACCAGCACTCCTTCGGCGAGCCGGCCGAGGGTGATCTGCGCGTCGGCCCGCTCCAGCACCGACAGCGCCAGGCATGCCAGCACGTAACGACGGCGGCCGAACGCCGGCCGGCCCTTGCCGTCCCGCGCGGGATGGGTGCCGTCGTCACCGTTGCCGGCCGTTTTGAACAACCGCGCGGAGTCCGTGTCCACCACCAGCCGCCAGCCGGTCTCGGCGGCCAGCCATTCGCGGAGGTCGGCGACATGGCGGCGGACGAGTCGCAACGTCTCGTCGTCCGCGCCCGCGGTCAGCAGCGGCTTGGCCAGCAACGCACGCAGCGCCGTGCGGCGCTGCGCCGCGTTCTCGCCGGTGACCGCGGTGGTCACGCCGCTCCGGCGCGGCTGCGGGCCGCCGTCAGGTCGACGATCTCGACGAGGTGCTGCGGACCGCGCAGTTCCCCCTCTTCGGTCGGGATCACCACGGTGCCGCCATCGGGAACCAGCGAAAGCCGGATCTCCATCGTGCCGTCGCCGGTGGTGGTGCGTACCTCCGTGTCGCCGGGCGACCGGGCGGAGAGCGCGTCGCCGAGCAGGCCGAGGAACAACCGGAACGCCCTGGTGTCCAACGTGCCCAGCGCGGAGAGCAGCACCGGCCCGCCGGTGCGGAGCCGCTCGCGGGCCGCGCCGGTCTCGGCGGCCTCGCGGGCGGCCTGGGCGGCCAGCAACTGGCGCTGGCCGGCGCGGTCGGCCACCCGGTTGGGCCGGCCACGCCGCTCGTAGGAGCCTGTCTTGCGCAGCTGCGGGCTGATCCGCACCGGCGGCGCCTCCCGCCACGGGGTGTTCGGCGACGGCCGTTCCTGGTCCCACTCGGCGATGGTGTCGGGGGTGACGGTCAGATGCCGGGCGGGCGTGAGGCCGAACGCCGCCCGCCACAGCGCGTGTGCCGCCGCGTCGTCCGGCGCCTCGGCGAACCACAGGGCCAGGGTGCGGAAGTCGGCCGACCGGTCCGAGCGGCCGGACCGGCGCTCGTTGAACGCGGCCACCGTGTCGATGAGCTGGGTGATGGCGGTGACCGCCGCGCCACGCAGCAGCCGGGCCTGCGACGGGTGGCGCGAGTCGGCGGAGACGAACCAGTCCCGCAGGCCGCGCCAGCGGTTGCGCCAGTCGTTCAGCGATCCGGCGACGGCCTCTTCGTAGGCGTCGGCCGCCTCTTCCTGGCCGGTAGGCAGGTCGGGCACCGCGTCGGCGGCCTCACGACGAGCGGCGACGAGGAGCAACCGCTCCACGCCGGCCGACTCGATACGGACGAGCACGGTGGCGATCTCGGCCCCTCGGTTGGCCAGGTCGGCGATGAAGCGGTTGATGTAGTCGATGAGCCGCTGCTTGTAGGCGACGAACGCGTCGACGTCGCCATCGGCGAAGTCGATCACCCGGCGCAGCGAGGCCATGAACGCCTGGGCGTTGTCGGCCAGCCCGGCGAACCGCTCGGCCAGCCCGAGCAGCAGCAGGTGCACCTTCGCGGGGTCGGGATCGCCGGCCATCTCGGCCAGCGCGCGCAACTGGGCGGCGATGTCGGCCAGCGCGACGGACTGCAGCGAGCCACGCCGGCCGATGGCCTCCTCGTAGACCGCGATCGCCTGCTCGGCAGCCTGCCCGGCCCCGGTCAGCTGGTACAGGTAGCGAGCGCGGTGGAAGTCCTCGACGCTCGTCACCCGGCTGGTGTCCGGGTCGGCCCGGAGGTTGCCCCACTCCACGAGCTTGTCGAGCGCGGCGACCACCTCGTCGGTCTCGCCAGGGCGGCCGAGATCGGCGATGACGTCCTCGGGGCGCATGTGCACGATGAACCGGTCCCTGGCCCGCGCGAAGGTCATCAGCACGTCGCGGTACATCGGCGCGTTCGGTGCGCTCAGGTGCGCGAACGGCTGCCGGGGCAGGGTTTCGACGTCAGCTTCCGGGTTCCGCTGGTCCCTGGTCACGGGCCCCATTGTGGCCGACCGCCCCGACACTCCCGCGTACCGCCACACCCCGGGCATCGATCCGGGACTCGACGAGTGGTGCGCTCGCGGCCGGCAAGGTCATGGTGACCGGTCAGGAGCCGGGCGCGTCCAGGCCGTAGCGGGCGATGACGTCGGGCAGCCAGCCGGGTTGTTCGAAGTGCAAGCCGTAGCGGTCGGCGAGGGCGGCGGCGTCGGAAGGCTCGGGCGGGCCGGCGGCGACCAGGTCGTACAGCTCGCGGAAGAAGTGTTCGAAGCCGGCCGGGGTGATGATCTCGATCATCCGCGCCGGGACACTGCCCGCGTTCCACATCGCGTGCAGCTCGCCGCGCGGCTTGGTGACGTAGCCGCCGGGGCCGAGGACGACCTCACGATCACCGGAGCGGAAGCCGATCTCGCCCTCGGTGACGATCGAGCACTCGTCCTCGCGGGTGTGCAGGTGCGGCGACACCAGGGCACCCACCGCGAACGGGTGCTCGACCACCGACATGACGCCACCCGTGTCGTGGCCCCACAGCTTGAAGTCCACGCCGAAGCCGCCGAGTCGCTCGGATCGCCCTTCGCCGGGGCGCACCACCGTCAGGGGCGGGGGATCGGGAACGGTCACGTGACTGCCTTTCCGGATGAGCGAGGGAGCACAGGAGCACACTGAATGTCGCACGTCGCGGGCCGGATGTGAGCGTCGCGCCACCCGGCCTGAGGGGACCAGAGGCCGCCGCGGAAGCTGTCGTGCCAGGCCGGTACGGCGGGTCCGCGCGGAGGAGTAGCACTGTCATGTGGACCAACCGGAGAAGGTCGACCTCCTCGTGGTCGGCAGTGGCGCGGCGGGCCGCGCGCTGGCGGTGGACCAGGCCCGCGCCGGCCGCGCGGTCGTCATGGTCGAACGCCGCCTGATCGGTGGCAACAGCGTCAACATCGCCTGCGTTCCGACCAAGTCACTCGTCGCCTCGGCGCGGGTCGAGCGGATCCTGCGCCGGGCCAAGGACCTCGGCATCCTCGTCGAAGGGTCGCGGACCGACCTCGACCTGGTGCGCGAGCACGAGACCGAGGTCGTGCGGGCCATGGTCGCGACGCACCGCGAGCAGTTCGCGGCGGCCGGGGTGGACCTGGTGCTGGGGACCGCCCGGTTCGTCGCCCCGCGCACGGTCGAGGTGCATCGCGACGACGGCGGCACCCGCGTCGTCCGCGGCCGCGAGGTCGTCATCGACACCGGAAGCCGGCCGGCCCTGCCGGACATCCCCGGCCTGGTCGCGACGCAGCCGTGGACCAGCGCGTCGGCCATCACCCTGCCCGGGCTGCCCGAGCACCTGATCGTCCTTGGCGCCGGCCGGGACGGGTGCGAGCTCGCGCAGATATTCGCCGCCCTCGGCGCGCACGTCACGATCGTGGACCGCGCGCCGCACCTGCTGCCCGACGAGGACGACGACATCGCCGCCGCCGTGACCGAGGTGTTCCGGCGCGACGGCATCGACGTCCGCATCCCCGAGGACGTCGAATGGGTCGACCGCGACCCCGACACCGGGGTGCGCGTGCGGCTGGTGGACGGCACGGACATCGTCGGCACCGAGATCCTGGTCGCGACCGGCCACGAGCCCGCCACCCGCCAGCTCGGCCTGGCGCACGCGAAGGTCCGCCGCACCGACGAGGGCTACATCGAGGTCGACGAGCACCTGCGCACCACCGCCGAGCGCACCTGGGCGGCCGGTGACGTGGCCGGCAGCCCGCGGTTCACCCACGCCTCGCTGGACGACTACCGGATCATCAAGTCCTGCCTCGCCGGCACGCCCCGCAGCACCCGCGACCGGCTCATCCCCCACACCGTGTTCACCACCCCTGAGCTCGGCCGGGTCGGGCTGACCGAGCGGCAGGCCAGGGCGGCCGGGCACGACGTCGTGGTCGCGACGCTGCCGGTCGCGGACATCCCCCGGGCCCGCACGACGCGCGACACCGACGGGCTGTGGAAGGCGGTCGTCGAGGCGGGCACCGGCCGGATCCTCGGCGCCGCGCTGTTCGGGCCGCAGGCCGGCGAGGCGATCGCCGTCGTGCAGCTGGCGATGACGGCCGGCCTGCCCTACCCGGCGCTGCGGGACGCGATCATCGGCCACCCGACGATGAGTGAAGGACTGAACCTGCTGTTCGGTCGGGTCGGGACATGAGCACGGCGACCGCGGACTCCGCGGGCGACAGCCGCGGGCGTTTCCCGACCCGGGCGAACGTGCCGGCCAGCGATCCGTCCACATAGGACTCGGGCACCACCGGGCAGACGTAGCTCCTGCGGCACACCGCCCTGGTGTTGTTGAGCCGCTCGGCGGCCGCGTCGATGGCGGCGTTGATCTTCCGCTTGGCGTCGCGCTCGGACCGGGGCGAGCCGAGCATGACGAGGGTCTCGGCGGCGACCACGGTGCCGCCCCAGGTGCGGAAGTCCTTGGCGGTGAAGATCGCCCGGGTGATGGCCCGCAGGTAGGCGTTGACCTCCGCCGACCCCACGTCCACGACCTTGCCGTCGTCGTCGACGTACTGGAACAGCTCCTGGCCGGGCAGCTCGTGGCAGGCGTGCACGACGTCGGCCAGCCGCGGATCGCTGAGCAGGACCCGTTGCTCCTTTCCGGACTTGGCGCGGAACTCGAACATCACCGTGGTCCGGTCCTGGAACCGCACGTGGTCGTGTCGCAACGTGGTCAGACCGTAGGTGCGGTTCTGCCGGGCGTACTCCTCGTTGCCGATGCGGACCAGCGTCAGGTCCATCAGCCGGATCACCGCCGCGAGCACCTTCTCGCGGGGCAGTCCGGGCAGGTCCAGGTCGCGCTCGAGGTGCCGGCGCAGGCCGGGCAACGCGCCCGCGAAGTCGCCCAGCCGGTGGTACTTCGTCCGGTCGCGGACCTCCCGCCAGCGCGGGTGGTAGCGATACTGCTTGCGGCCACGGGAATCCCGGCCGGTGGCCAGGATGTGCCCGTTGGGTGTCGGGCTGATCCACACGTCGGTCCAGGCGGGCGGGATCCGGATCGCGTCGATCCACGCCCGCTCGGCGGGATCGGTGATGACGCCGCCGTCCGGCCGCCGGTACACCCAGCCGTCGTCGCCGCGATGCCTGGTGACGCCGGGCAGCGCGTCGGTGACGTAGGTGAGACCGGCGCTCTCGGCCACGACCGGATCGGGCCCGCTCATCGTCCGGACATGCCCACCACGCGGCGACTCAACCATCGGCGATGTGCAGGGCCGGTTTTCGGGGGAACCCCTGGGCCCATGGCCCGGACACTGGAAGAGGGCGACATCTTCTTCTGCTACCGCCCCCGCGTGGACGTCGACCAGGTGCGCGGCCTGGCCGACGTGCAGCGCTTCTTCGTCATCCTGAAACCGGGCGGCAAGCCGGTCTTCCGGCGGGTCGTCGTCGGCCGCAAACGCCTGCCCGGCATCGAGGAACACGAGCGGACGTGGGGTTTCGTCGATCTGGTGACCGACAAGGCCGAGGAGATCGAGGACGAGCTCGACCCGGTCGCCTACGAGACCCGGACGCGCGGCCGCCGGGTGCGGCCGCCGGCCCGCCCGGCCGGTGAGGGCGTGTACGCGATCGTGTCGCACGACGGCCACACCCACCTCGCGTACGCCCTCGAGCTGCCCGAGCACCCGGGGCCGGTCCAGGTGGAGCTCAACATCAACCCCGAGGCCAGCCTCATCGCCACGGTTCGCAACCCGGAAGCGCCGGCCCCGCCGCGGACCGGCATGCCAGCGTCCCGACGTCCGGACTACCCGCCCGCACTCCGCGAGAAGTTCGCCGGCCGCCGGTTCGCCGACCTGGACCCGCCGGACTTCCTCGACCACCCCGGCACCGAGCTCGTCCTGATCGGCGCGAGCCCCGACGTCGGCCGGGAGCTGGGCCTGTCGCTGCACCCGCGGCGGGAGACCGAGCGGTCCGCGGACATCTTCACGACGCTCGGCATGGAGCGGACGTCGCATCCCGTCGAACCGCTGCTGACCGGCGAGTGGACCTGACCTGGCCGGTGACCAGCCACGCCGGGGCGGTTACGTCCGGTGAGTGCCGCCGCGGGGTGCGTGGTAGTCTTCTGGTGGTCGTTAGTTTTGTGTTCGTGTTACTGCGCTCGCGAAACATTTGTTGCGGGCGCGATGTATTCCCTCCAGGGTTTGGTCGGATAAGGCCCCGTCACAGACAGCCCGGCTCGCCGCACCGGTGGCGCGCCGAATCCACACCTGTTGAGGAGAAAAGCATGGCTCAGGGCACCGTGAAGTGGTTCAACTCCGAAAAGGGCTTCGGCTTCATCGCCCCCGAGGACGGTGGCCCGGACGTGTTCGTCCACTACTCGGAGATCCAGGGCGGCGGCTTCAAGTCGCTCGAGGAGAACCAGCGCGTGCAGTTCGAGGTGGGCCAGGGCCAGAAGGGCCCCCAGGCCACCGGCGTCACCCTTCTCTGATCTCACCCACGCACCGGGCGTAGCCCGAACGTGGTGAAACCGGCAGGCCCCGCTTCGCGCGGGACCTGCCGGTTTTCGTTTCGCCGACGTGGTCAGCCCGGCATCATCGAGCGGACGCTGCCCTGCACCGAACCCGCCGCGTCCTGGACCTTTCCGGTCGCCGTGCGGGTGGCGCGCTTTGCTCGCCACGTGACCGACGGCTTTCCGTGGGTGTCGGCGGCGGCGATGAGCAGGCCGCCGAGCAGGCCGAGGTTCTTCAGGAAGTGGATCTGGTGCGCGGCCCGCTCCTGCGGGTCCTCGTACTCCCAGAACCGGTGGCCGGCCGCGGTGGTCGGCACCAGGCTGCCGGCCAGCAGCAGCGCCGCCAGCCGGGGGAACCTGCCCAGCCCCAGCGCGATGCCGGCGCCGATCTTGACCGCCGCGTCGAGCTTGACCAGGGACTCCGGGTCCGTGGGGAGCTGCGCGGGCAGCTTGCCCCGCACCTGGCCGACGGTCTTGTCGAGCAGCGGCTCGGCGGCCTTGATCCGCGGCTTGGGGTTACGCAGCGTCTCGATGCCACCGGACACGAAGATGGCCGCCAGCAGCGGGCGAGCGACCCGGCGCAAGATCATCGGGAGGACCTCCTCGGTACGTCCGTTGCCGCCGGGTACCCACTCCGCCCGCGTTTCACGCACCCGCCGAAAGCCCGCCCCGATATGGTCCTCGCGTGGTGGACGACGTGGTGGACGACAAGGTGACCGTGGCGATACACACCGACGGGGCGTGCAGTGGCAACCCCGGCCCCGGCGGGTGGGGCGCCGTCCTCAAGTACGGGCGCCACGAGCGGGAAATGTGCGGCGGCGAGGCGACGACCACCACCAACAACCGCATGGAGCTCACGGCGCCGATCCGGGCCCTCGAGAGCCTGACCCGGCCCTGCGCGGTCGACCTCTACACGGACAGCACGTACGTGCGCAACGGCATCACCCAGTGGATGACCAACTGGAAGCGCAACGGCTGGCAGACCCAGGGCAAGACCCCGGTGAAGAACGCCGACCTCTGGCGCCGCCTCGACGCCGCCGCGGCGGTCCACGAGGTGCGGTGGCACTGGGTCAAGGGCCACGCCGGCAACGAGGACAACGAGCGCGCCGACCGCCTGGCCGTCAAGGGAATGCACGAGGCCATCGCCGACGCGCAGCCCGCACCGCTGGACTGACGCCGACGCCGCTGAACCGACGCTGCCGCCATTGGACCGACGCTGTCGCCATTGGACCGACGCCGACGTCGCTGGGCTGAGGGCACGTCACCCGGCCGCGGCCTCCGGGCGGTCGATGATCCGCAGCCAGGTGCCGTCCGGCTCGCGGCGGGCCACCTGGACGCGGCCGCCCTTGTCGTCGGCCGACCGGGTCGAGGTGAGCGCGAGGTCGCCGTAGCGGACCGTCGGCAGCGGCGGCTCGGTCGGGAACGGCAGCGGCACGTGCTCCAGCATCCGCTCGAACACCGCGCGGATCGCGTCCCGGCCGACGGTCGCGGCGCCCGGCGGGTAGGCCATCACCGCGTCGGGGGCGTACAGCTCCGCCATGCCCTCGGCGTCGCGGGCGTTGGCGCGCTCGACGAACAGCCTGGTCAGGTCTTCCGGTTCGGTTGCTCGGTTCGTGGTCATGACTCCACCCTGCGCCGGGCGCGGCCAGAAGTCCAAGAGATAGTTCGTCTCGCGGCTAGAATCAGCGGTTATGGAACTGCGTCAGCTCGAGTATTTCGTGGCCGTCGCCGAGGAGGCCAACTTCACCCGGGCCGCCGAGCGCGTGCACGTCGCCCAGCCCGGGGTCAGCGCGCAGATCCGGCGGCTCGAACGCGAGCTGGGCCAGGAACTGCTCACCCGCACGAGCCGGTCGGTCCGGCTGAGCGAGGTCGGCGCGGCGGTCCTCCCCTACGCCCGCGCCGCACTGGCCGCGGTCGAGGGCGCGCGCCTCGCCGTCGACGAGCTGACCGGGCTGCTGCGCGGGCACGTCGCCGTCGGGACGGTCACCTCGCACGACGTCGACCTGCCGGGCCTGCTGGCCGGCTTCCACGACGACCACCCGGCCGTGGAGATCACCCTCACCGAGGCGAACTCCGACGAGCTCGTCGAGAACCTGCGCGCCGGCCGCCTCGACGCCGCGATCGTCAGCATCGGCCGCACGGTCCCGCCCGGCCTCGACGTCCAGGTGATCACCGACCAGCCGATCGTGGCCGCCGTGAGCCATGACCACGAGCTGGCCGTGCACAAGGTGATCACCCTCGACACCCTCCGCGGCCGGCCGCTGATCAGCCTGCCGCGCGGCACGGGCCTGCGAGCCCGCCTGGACGAGGCCTGCACCGCGGCGGGCTTCACCCCGCGCATAGCCTTCGAGGCGAGCGACCCCGGCGTGCTCGCCCAGCTCGCCGCCCACGGCCTTGGCGCGGCCATCCTGCCGGGCGAGTTCGCCGCCGCCCGCGCCGACCGACTGCACTCGCTGACGATCAACCGGCCCGCGTTACGCGGCCGGCTGGTCTTCGCCTGGCGCGGGGACGGGCCGAGCGGCCCGGCCGGCCGGGCGTTGGTCAGCCG
>NZ_DASWSJ010000214.1:0-27372 GCF_036402745.1 Actinophytocola sp.
CCGGGTGGTCGCCGACCTCGGGACCGCGCTCGAGGACACGGAGTCCGCCGTCGCGGGTGACTCGACGGTGGTGTTCCTGCCGGGCTACCTCGACCGCGGCGACTTCACCCAGGTGACGGCGAAGGAGTTCGCCGCGCCGGCGTGGCTGCGCGTGTGCTGAGTGTCAGGGACGGTCGGCGCGGCGCCAGGCCTCGGTGAACTCGGGGAGGGAGATCCGGCCGTCCTTGTCGGTGTCGGCGTCCTGGAAGATCGACTCGACCTCGGCCTCGGTGATCTTCTCGCCGCGCGCGGACATCGCGGAGAGGAACTCCTTCATCGTGATCTGGCCGTCGTCGTTCATGTCCAGTTCGGTGAACGTCTGGACGAGTTCCTCGTTCGTCGACATGGTCACGCGCCTCCTGGTCGGGACAGCCATCAGAGCGGCCCGAAGCATAGGGCGGCGACCGGCCACCGGCGTGGACGGGGCCTGGGCCGGGTCAGCGGTCCGCCCGGCGGGCCAGCGGGTGCAGGTGCTCCGCGGCGCCGGTACCCAAGACGGCCCCGGATCGCACGGGCCTACGAGGAGGTCAGCCGAGGACGGCCAGCGCGACGAACGACGTCGTCCCGATCAGCAGCGTCGACAGCAGGCCGAGCAGCAGCGCCCGACCGCCGGTGCGCACCAGCGGGCCGAGCCGCACCGCGCAACCCAGGCCGAACAGGGCACCGGCGAGCAGCAGGGTGCTGGCGACCTTGGCGAGGTCGAGCACCGGCACCGGCAGGATGTCGACAGTTCGCAGCGCCACCATCGCCAGGAAGCCGAGCACGAACAGCGGGACCATCGGCGCCTGCTTCGCCGCGCCGGTGTCGGCCTTCCGGGCCCGCTGCCGCTCGTGCACGCTCACCAGCGCCACCATCGGCGCGAGCAGCACCACGCGGCTCAGCTTCACCACCACGGCGACCGCGATCGCCGCCGCGCCCGCCGGCGTCGCCGCGGCCACGACCTGGGCGACCTCGTGCACGGAGAGCCCGGCCCAGCCGCCCAGGCGCGGCCCGGCCAGCCCGAGCCGGCCGCCGAGCAGCGGGACGGCCGCGATCGCCAGGCTCCCGTAGAGGGTCACCAGCGCGACCGCGGTCGCCACGTCGGAGTCCTCGCGGTCCACGACGTCCTCCATGGCCGCGATGGCCGACGCGCCACAGATCGAGAACCCGGTGGCCACCAGCAGCCCCAACCCACGCGGCACGCCGACAAGCCGGCCGAGCGCGACGGTGCCGGCGAACGTGATCCCGACGGTGACCACCACCGCCACGAGCACCCCCGGCCCCAGGCCCAGCACCGCCGGCAGGGCGAGTTGCAGGCCCAGCAGCACCACGCCGGCCCGCAGCAGCCTCTTCGTCAGCCGCGCCACGACCGCGCGGGTCCGGTCGGAGAGCACGGGGGTCGAGCCCGCGAGGACGCCGAGCACGACGGCCGCCGTCAGCGCGCTCACCGCGGGGACGACCAGGTTCGTCAGGTACGCGACGGCCACCGCGGCACCCGTGCTGACCAGCGCGGGCACCGCGCCACGCAGCGTCTGCCGGGTGCTCTGCCGGGTCGTGGCGGTCATGACCCGAGCATGTGCGCGCCCCGGCCGCCCGGGTAGCCGGAGATCGGCTGGGAGGTCATACCCTGCGGCTATGACCAGCCGCCCGGAAATTGACTCACGATTTCCGGCGATGACTCGCCACACGCCAACATGCATACAATTCGGAAGTATCGGCCGGCGGGGCGAATTTCATTTTCCTCGGCTTGCGAGAAATGATTTATGAGACCGGTCGTTCTCATCGCCTCCGGAGCCCGACAGCACTGCCCTGACACGGCACGGACACGCGCCGTCACTGTTTCCGGTAGTGCAAATGGAGTAAGGCTTACAGGGACCAAAGTCCCTTATTGAAGATGGGCGCCACACTCCGGTCGGATTTGCTTGACATCATCGAGACATTCGGATTGCATCGCCTCGCCGGTGGGCCCATTCAGGTGACTCTGGCGACCCGCCAGACCACCGACCCGGGGGCATCGGCAGCACTGGTCGAATCAGCCGACAGGTCAGATTGGACATGCGGTGCCGGAGTCAGGCGAACACCCCGCGCGGTGGCGTGTCGACAGTTGGGGCCTCCGGACGAAGGTCGCGGTCGTGCTGGTCGTGCCCGCCGCGATCGCGCTCGTGCTCGGCGGCACCCGGGTCCAGCAGCAGCTCGACGACGCCAACGCGCTGAGCACGGTCCGGGACCAGCTCCCCGTCCTCGACGAGTCGGTGACGCTCGCGAACCTCGTCGCGCTGGAGATGGTGGCGCCGGGCACCGACCTGGAGGCGCGGAAGGCCGCTGTCGACAAGCAGGTCACCCAGCTGCAGAACACCGCCGACTTCGCCCGCCTGCCCGCGACGGTGAGCCGCAAGCTCGGCGACGCGCTCAGCCAGCTGCGGGTGGCCCGCCAGCAGGCCGCCGACCCCGCCACCGACCCGGTCACCGAGGCCTTCGGCTACCGCCAGGTCATCCGCGGGCTGGGCGAGCTGCTGCCGAACGTGGTGTCCTCGGCCACCAGCCAGAGCCTGGCCGAGCGCGCGTCGAACCTGCTGTCGCTGCTGCTGCTCCGCGCCTCGGTGAGCACCGAGGAGGCGTTGATCGAGTCCGCCGGTGGCGCGCCCGTCGTCAGCGACGTGGCCACCGCGATCCAGCACAACGCGGCCGAGGAGTCCGTGCTCGGCGACCGGCTCGCGCTCGACCTACCGGCCGCGGACCTGCCCGAGCTCTCCTCCGCGACCCGCTCGGCGTCGTCGCGCCGCGACGCGCTGCAGAGCTACATCGCCGCCAACCGCACGGCCGAGCTCGTGAACCTGGTGCCCGACCTGCAGGACGAGTCCGCCGCGCTGCGCACGATGACCCAGGACAGGTTCACCCAGCTCGCCGACATCGTGTCCACGAGCGCGAACAACGCCCGCGCCAACGCCCTGCGCGAGTCGGCGATCGTGCTCGGCGCGCTGCTCGCCGCGCTGGCGGTCGCGCTCATCGTCGCCCGCTCGCTGCTCCTGCCCGTGCGCCGGCTGCGTGCGGCGGCACTGTCGGCCGCGCACGACCAGCTGCCGCGGACCGTCGAGAAGGTGCGGGCCGGCGAGCACGTCGACTACCGGTCGATCGAGCCGGTTCCGGTGCACACCAACGAGGAGATCGGCCAGCTCGCCCGCGCGTTCGACGACATGCACACCCAGGCCGTCCGGCTCGCCGGTGAGCAGGCGGAGCTGCGCCACCAGGTCAGCGAGATGTTCATGACGCTGTCCCGGCGCAGCCAGTCGCTCGTCGAGCTGCAGCTCAACGTCATCGAGGAGCTGGAGACCGACGAGTGGGACCCGAAGCGCCTCGAGGGCCTGTTCCGCCTCGACCACCTCGCCACCCGGTTGCGCCGCAACGGCGAGAACCTCCAGGTGCTCGCCGGCGGCACGCCACCGCGGCGGGGCAACCAGCCGGTCACCGTCGTCGAGCTGCTGCGCGCCGCGACCTCGGAGGTCAAGGACTACCGGCGGGTGAGCCTCGGGCACGCGCCGAACGGGTCGGTCCGGGCGTCCGCGGCGGCGGACATCGTGCACATCCTCGCCGAGCTGCTGGAGAACGCGACCCGGTTCTCTCCCCCGGACCGCAAGGTCGTGCTCACCGCGGACCGCGGCGCCGACGGCGGGCTGCTCTTCGAGGTCGTCGACGCCGGGCTCGGCATGGCGCCGGACGACCTCGTGGCGGTGAACGCGCGGCTCGCCACCACCGACGTGGTCGACCCCGAGACGACCCGGCGGATGGGCCTGTTCGTGGTCAGCCAACTCGCCGCGCGGCACGGCGTGACCGTGCGGCTGCGGCCCACCTACGACAGCTCGTCCCAGGCCGGCATCACCGCGAGCGTCCACGTCCCGAGCCAGTTCGTGCTCGCCGAGGGCGCGCCGGAGGCACCGGCCGACGCGCGGGTCGACGCCCGGACCGGCGCGCACGCCATCGACGGCGGCATCGACGACGGCAACGGCAACGGCATCGGCAACGGCGACGGGGCGTCGCCACGCATCGCCCGCACCTACGCGACCGACGTCGCCGCCCAGCCGGTGCGCGCGGCCACCAGTGGCAGCGCCATCGACTGGTTCACCCCGGTGGTCGACGTGGACGGCCCGGCCCTGCCGGCGGACTCCGGCTGGATGTCCCCGGCGCCGGCGGCCACCACCTCGGCCGCCTCATCGGCCTTGGGTGCCGTGCCGGCCACCGCGCCGGCCGGCACGGCGCCCAACGCCGCCGCCCCACCACACAAGACACAGCCGAGAGCGGACAGGTCGGCCGGCGAGCCGACCCTCCGCACGACCGCGGCCGGCCTGCCCATGCGCAAGCCGGCTGAGCGCCCGGTGCCGCCGGTGCAGCCGGTCTCCCAGAAGCCGGCCGCACCGGCCACGAGGTTCCGCGATCCGGAGTCGATCCGCAGCAACCTCTCCCGGCACTACAGCGGCGTCCAGGCCGCCCGGCGCACCCGGCAGGAGTCCGAGTCCACGGCCGCACCCGAGCGGCAGAACTAGTGCGCGGCGCCGCGGGGGCGCCGCGTAGAGGGAAGACCCGGCGGCTGGCAGGGAGCCGGCCGGGTCCGATCCGAGGGAGGGGTCATGACGACAGAGAGCAGCACCACGACCGAGCCGACACTCGGCTGGTTGGTCTCCGCGTTCACCCAGGAGGTGCCCGGGGTCACGCACGCCGTGCTGGTCTCCGCCGACGGGCTGCTGGTCGCCGCGAGCGACGGGCTGCCCCGCGACCGCGCCGACCAGCTGTCCGCGCTGACCGCGGGGCTCACCAGCCTCACGGTCGGCGCCGCGCAGCTGTTCACCGCGGGGCGGGTGGTCCAGTCGGTGATCGAGATGGAGGGCGGGTTCCTGCTGCTGATGAGCGTCGGCGACGGCTCGCACCTCGCCGTGCTCGCCGCGGCGGGGTGTGACATCGGGCTGGTCGGCTACGAGATGACGTTGCTCGTGGACCGGGTGGGGCGGATGGTCGACACCCCCGTTCGCGGGGCCGACGAGGGGCGCTGACCGTGAGGGGGAGACGTGACCGAAGCCGGCTCACCGGCCAGGAAACCGGCCCTGGCCCGGCCGTACTCGTGGACCGAGGGGCGCACCCAGCCGAGCGTCGAGCTGGCCGTCGAGGCGCGGGTGCGGACCACGGCGGCGGGCCGTGGGCTGCCGCAACGCCGGGCCAATGCGCTGTGGACGGTGACCCAGCTGTGCCACCAGCCGCGCTCGGTGACCGAGATCGCGGCGCACCTGTCGGTGCCGCTCGGCGTTGCGCGGGTGCTCGTGGCTGACCTGCTCGACCACGGGCTCGTGGTCGTCGAGGCCACGCTCGGCGACGACGCCGGCGCCGACGAGCGCCGGGACCTGATCGAGAGGGTGCTCAGTGGACTCCGCGCGCGGTAGCCGGCCGCCGGGCACGCGGATCACGTCGGCGAAGATCGTCGTGGCGGGCGGGTTCGGGGTCGGCAAGACGACGTTCGTGGGCGCGATGTCGGAGATCGTGCCGCTGCGCACCGAGGCGCTGATGACCTCCGCCGGGGTCGGCGTCGACGAGGTGAACCTCAGCTCCGCCAAGATCTCCACGACCGTGGCGATGGACTTCGGCCGGCTCACGCTGGCCCAGGACCTGGTCCTCTACGTGTTCGGCACGCCCGGACAGCACCGCTTCTGGTTCATGTGGGACGACATCGTCCGGGGCGCGATCGCGGCCGTCGTGCTGGTCGACACCGTGCGGCTGGCCGACGGGTTCGCGTCCATCGACTACTTCGAGGCGCGCGGCCTGCCGTTCCTGGTGGCGATCAACCAGTTCGACGGCGCGCGCCGGTTCACCGTCGACCAGGTCCGGGAGGCGCTCGCGCTGCCCCCCGACGTGGCCACCATGCCCTGCGACGCCCGCTCCCGTGAGTCCACCACAGGCGTTCTCGTCGCGGCGAGCGAGCATGCACTGTCCCGTTTGGACGCTCCGGGACCGGTGGCCGCGCCCCTGCCCCGGCGTCCGGTACGCGCTCGGGGTGCGCGCTGAGCTTCGAGAGGAGACCCTGACGTGGCACTTGCCGTCGATCATGTCCACCACTTCGACATGGGCAGCTGGTTACTGTTCTTCGCCTACCTCATCTCCGTGGTGGGCTGCACGATCGGGCTCGCGTGCACGCTGCAGGCGCGGTACGCCACCGGCCGGGCGCGGCTGGTCTGGCAGGCGCTCGCCGCGGTGTCCATCGGCGGGGTCGGCATCTGGCTCATGCACTTCATCGCCATGCTGGGCTTCACCACGCCGGGCATGCCGGTGCGCTACGACATCGGGCGCACCTGGCTCTCGGCGGTCCTGTCGGTGTCCGCGGTGTTCGTGGGCCTGCTCGTGTTCGGCGTCCGCGCGCGGTTCGCGCGGTGGCGGCTGCTGGCCGCCGGGCTGATCACCGGGCTCGCGGTGAACCTCATGCACTACACGGGCATGTGGGCGGTCAACGTCAAGGGGAGCATCGGCTACGACACCGGTCTGGTGGCGCTGTCGATCGCGATCGCGGTGGTGGCCGCGACCGCGGCGCTGTGGTTCACCGCCCAGGTCAACCACATCGCGCTGCGGTTCGTCGCCGGCGCGGTGATGGGTGTCGCGGTCACCGGCATGCACTACACCGGCATGGCCGCGGTCCGGGTGCACCTGGACACCGCCGCGCCGGACCCGGCCGGCCTGGAGGTGTTCAGCTTCCTGTTCCCCGTGTTCGTCCTCGCCGGCCTGGCGATGGCGGTGCCGATCAGCGCGGTGCTGATGGCCGCCCCCGCGGCGGAGGCCGCGCCACCCGTCGGGGACGGGAAGCGGGAGCCGGTCGGGTCCGCGAGCTCGTGATCGGCACGTAGCCGCCGCGCGGGGCCGGCGGCGCTACGCTCGACCGCGCCGCCGGACTCACCGAGGAGAACCCATGCCGCTGCTGCAGGACCTGCTCGACGCGATCGCGACGAGCCGGGTCGAGATCGTCGACCTCACCGCACCGCTGTCCAGCGACACCCCGATCCTGCAGCTGCCGGAACCGTTCTCGAACACGATCCACTTCCAGCTCGAGGAGATCAGCCGCTACGACGCCGCGGGCCCGAACTGGTACTGGAACAACATCCACACCGGCGAGCACACCGGCACCCACGTCGACGCGCCGGCGCACTGGGTGTCCGGAAAGGACGGTCCGGACGTCTCGCAGCTGCCGCTGCGCGGCCTGGTGGCGCCGGCGGTGGTCGTGGACGTGTCCGACCGGGTCGCCGCGGACTCGGACTTCCTCCTGCAGATCGACGACGTGCGGTTCTGGGAGGCGGAGAACGGCCCGCTCCCGGCCGGCGGCTGGCTGCTGCTGCGCACCGGCTGGGACCGGCGCTCGGCCAACGCGGCGCAGTTCCTCAACGCCGACGAGACCGGGCCGCACTCGCCGGGCATCTCCGCCGAGTGCGCCCGCTGGCTCGCCGAGGACACCGACCTGGTCGGCCTCGGCGTGGAGACGGTCGGCACCGACGCCGGGGCCGCGCACAGCTTCGACCCGCCGTTCCCGTGCCACCACTACTTCCTCGGCGCGGGGAAGATGGGGCTGACCCAGCTGCAGAACGTCGCGGCGCTGCCGACGACCGGCGCGATGCTGGTGGTCTCGCCGCTGCCGATCGTCGGCGGATCGGGCAGTCCGGCGCGGGTGTACGCGCTGGTCGAGCGGTGACCGATACCGTCGCCGCGCTGGTGGGCCGCACGCTCGCCGAGCTCGGGGTGGCGCAGGCGTTCGGGGTGGTCGGCAGCGGCAACTTCCACGTGACCAACGCGTTGCGCGCGCACGGGGTGCCGTTCGTCGCCGCCCGCCACGAGTGCGGCGCGGCGACGATGGCCGACGCGTACGCGCGGATGAGCGGCCGGCTCGCCGTGGTCACCACGCACCAGGGCTGCGGGCTCACCAACGCGCTGACGGGCATCACCGAGGCGGCGAAGAGCCGGACGCCGCTGCTGGTGCTCGCCGCGGACACGCCGGGCGCTGCGGTCGGCTCCAACTTCGACATCGACCAGGACGCGCTGGCCGTGGCCGTCGGTGCGGTGCCCGCGCGGGTGCACTCGCCGGGGACCGCGGCGGCCGACACGCTGCGCGCCTACCGGACGGCGGTGCACGAGCGGCGGACCGTCGTGCTCAACCTGCCGCTCGACGTCCAGGCCGCGCCGGCCCCGGCCGTCGAGCCGGTCCGCGCTCCCCCGGCACCGTTGCCGGTCCGGCCGGCGGAGGAGTCGGTCGCCGCGCTGGTGTCGGCCTTGCGGGCGGCCGCGCGGCCGGTGTTCGTGGCCGGGCGCGGCGCCCGCGCGGCGGGGCCGGAGCTGCGGGCGCTCGCCGACATCGCCGGGGCGCTGCTCGCGACGTCCGCCGTCGCGAACGGGCTGTTCGCCGGCGACCCGTGGTCGCTCGGCATCTCCGGCGGGTTCGCCTCGCCGCGCGCCGCCGAGCTGATCGGCGCCGCCGACCTGGTCGTGGCGTGGGGCTGCGCGCTGAACATGTGGACCACCCGGCACGGCAAGCTGCTCGGCCCCTCGGCGACGATCGCGCAGGTCGACCTGGACCCGGCCGCGCTCGGCCGGCACCGGCCGGTCGACGTCGGCGTGGTCGGCGACGTGGGGCGGACCGCGCGGGACGTGCTGGCCGCGTTCGGTCCGCCGCGGACCGGCTACCGCGCGGGAACCGTCCCATCGGTGCGCCGGCGGGACGTGCCCTACGCCGACGAGTCCACAGTGGACAGGATCGACCCGCGCACGCTGAGCCGCCGGCTCGACGAGCTGCTGCCCGGCGGCCGGGTCGTGGCGGTGGACTCGGGCAACTTCATGGGCTACCCGAGCGCCTACCTGGAGGTGCCGGACGAGTACGGTTTCTGCTTCACCCAGGCGTTCCAGTCGATCGGGCTCGGGCTCGCCACCGCGATCGGCGCCGCGCTGGCCCGGCCCGAGCGGCTGCCGGTGGCCGCGCTCGGCGACGGCGGGTTCCTGATGAGCGTCGCCGAGCTGGAGACCGTGGTGCGCCTGGGCCTGCCGATGGTGATCGTGGTCTACAACGACGCCGCGTACGGCGCCGAGGTGCACCACTTCACGGGCCAGGACCTGGACACCGTGCGGTTCCCGGACACCGACCTGTCAGCGCTCGCGACGGGCTTCGGCTGCACGGGCGTCACCGTCCGCACGGTCGGGGACCTGGACGCGGTGCCGGCCTGGCTCGACGGCCCCCGCGACCGCCCGCTGGTGATCGACGCGAAGATCACCAGCGACGGCGGGTCGTGGTGGCTGGCGGAGGCCTTCGGCCACTGAGCCGACCGTGCCGTCCGTCAGGCGTTGATGATCACCTTTAGCGCCTCGTTGGCCGCGGCGTTCTTGAACACGTCGTAGGCCTCGTCGAGCTGGTCGAAGCCGAACGTGTGGGTGCCCATCTTCTCCGACGGGATCCGGCCGCTGCCGACCATCTTGAGCAGCGTCGGGATCGACACCGTGTCGACGAGGCCCATCGTGATCTTCACGTTGTGGATCCACAGGTCCTGCATCGGGAGCTCGACGGGCGCGCCGTGCACCCCGATGTTGGCGATCGTGCCGCCCGGGCGGACCAGCGAGGCCGCGGTGCGCAGCGTCTCGGGGTAGCCGACGGCCTCGATCGACACGTCGACGCCGAGCCCGTCGGTGAGCGCGAGCACGTCCTGCCTGGTGTTGGGCCCGGCCTCGATGGCGTCCGTGGCCCCGAAGTCGAGGGCGGTGGTGAGCCGGAACTTGTTGGTGTCGACCGCGATGACCCGCGACGCGCCCCAGAGCCCGGTCGTGAGGATGGCGGAGAGCCCGACGGCTCCGGCCCCGACGACGGCCACGGTGTCGCCGGGCCGCACCCCGCCGGCGAGGACGCCGACCTCGTAGCCGGTGGGCAGCGAGTCGGCGAGGAAGATGGCCTGCTCGTTGGTGACGCTGTCGGGGACGGCGTAGAGCGAGGTGTCGGCGTAGGGGACGCGGACGAGCTCGGCCTGGGTGCCGTCGATGAGGTGCCCGAAGATCCACCCGATGCCACCGACGCTCTGGCAGTGCGAGGGCATGCCGCGCTGGCAGTACTCGCAGCGCCCGCACTTGGTGATGGCCGGGACCAGCACCCGGTCGCCGACGCGGAACCCCTCGACCGCGCCGCCCACCTCGACGACCGTGCCGACCGCCTCGTGCCCGAGCACCCGCCCATCGGTCACCGCGGCGACGTCGCCCTGCAGGATGTGGAGGTCGGTGCCGCAGATGGTGGTGGTGTCGACCCGCACGACCACGTCGGTCGGCTCCTGGACGGCCGCATCGGGCACGTCCTCCCACGCCTTGCTGTCCGGACCGTGGTAGACCAGCGCTTTCATGGCAACCTCCGTTGGTCGACTGACTGCCGTCCCGACGGTAGGCGCGCCGAAGCCCACCAACTGTCGCAATATGCGACGCGCGCTATGGGTGCCGTTCGGCGCGGAGGCTCTCGATCGGCGCGGTGGGCTGGCGGTACTGCGCCAGGTGGTGTTCGCAGAGATAGAGCGTCAGCCCTTCCGGCGTGGTGGTCCGGGACAGGCCGCCCCACGCTTCGTCCGGATCCAGCTTCGCCAGCATGGTCTTGAGCGCGCGGAAGTCGGCGTCCGTCGCGGCGTGGGACTCCGGGCCCGGGTCCGCGGGGGGCGCACCCGGGAGCTCACCTTTGTGCCGGACCTCCTTCGGCAGCTGGTTGGCCAGCTCCTTCATCAGGTCGCAGTCGAGCTTGAGCTGCTCGTCGAGCTTGTCGACGGCCACGCCCAGGATCGGGCCGGCGAGCGCGGTGGCGTGCTTCAGCACCGTGATCAGATGCTGCAGGTACGGCCCGACCTTGCGGAACCACTCCGCCGGCTGGGTGATCGCGTACACGCCCATCGGCTCGGGCAGGCGGTGCCACGCGCCGGGCTCTTCGCAGTACAGGTGGATCTCGTAGGCCGAACCGGTGATCCGGCGATGGTCCGCCGGAACGACGGCGAACACGCTCGGACACCGGGCCTCCTGCTGGACCTGCGCGAGGCGCTGCAGTCTCAGGAACATGCGCTGCAGGTAGCCGCTCTGCTCACCCAGCCGGTCGCCGAACTGCGCGAGCGTCTTCGCGAACTGGTCGATGCTCGTCCGGGTGGCGTCCCGTTCCGACGGCGCCAGGCCGAGCATCAGCTGCGGCACCGACACGAGCTCCCCGGATCGGTGGCACTCGATCTCGTAGCGCGGCGGCGTCCGGGCCATCCGGGCGCGCAGGTTCTCGTAGTCGAACAGCTCGGTGCAGGTGTCCTCACACGGGCACGGCACCTGGCGGGTGATGTCGAGGCCGGGGAAGCGCTCGAGGGTCAGGTTGAGACCGTCGTCGAGCACCATGAAGAACCCCGCCGGCGACGGCCCCCGCACGGCGAGCTCGACCACGCTGCGGTGCCGGTCCGCGGTCACCAGCGCCAGGTGCTGACCGTCGCCATGACCCAGCAGCGCGCCGGTTCGCCAATGGATCTTCTTGCTGAACCGGTGCGACCGGGCGATGAACCAGGTGGGGATCCCGGGCGGCATCGTGTTGAGCCGGTAGATCACCTTGATCTCCCGGGTGTCGGGCAGGTTCCGGATGGCCGCCCACTGGTCCTGGTAGGACGGCGGGTCCCACTGCAGCCGTTCGACCACGAGACTCAGGTCGCTGGTGCCACCCTCGATCCGGTAGGACAGGTCGTACTTGTCCATCATGGACAGCAGGTGGTCACGCACGCCCCGGTCCAGGTCGGACCAGAGCTCGTTGAGATGCTCACGGGTCAGGAGCCCGTGCAGCGCGGCGACCCGCGGGCTGTCCAGCACCTTGCTGATGAACTCGTTGACCCACGCCGGATGCAGCACGACCAGCTGGCTCAGCTCAGGATCGTCGGCGTCGTAGAGGATGTCGCCCAGCACGTGCAGCGCGCTGGCGACGTACCGCTGCTGGCGAGCATCGGTGACCCCGGACGCGGACATGAGCTGCCACATCTGGCCCGGCGTCACGTGGTTCTCGGCCGCGCTCCGCAACGTGTCGGCGGCGAGCAGCCAGGTCGCCGGCCACTCGGTGCCCATCAGCGGCAGGTCGGCGGCCTGGTCGGCCAGCACTGTCCGGAGGTCGTCGATCCCGTCGCGTGTCTCGTTGTCGACCTGCGCGCTCGCGACGATCTTCGGATACTTCTCCCGCAGCTCGGCCAGCGGCAGGTCGACGGGCCGCCCGTGGATGTGCGTGGCCACCAGGATGATCGGCGACTCGGGCGCCCGGGCGGTGATGATGTCGAGCCAGTAGTGCAGCCGCCCCTGCTCCCAGCCGAGCCGGGAGTTCCACAGCAGCACGAACAGCGACCGGTCGGTGAGGAAGAACTGGTGGGTGGCGTGGTAGATCTCCTGCCCACCGAAATCCCAGGTGCTCAGCCGCATCTCGACGGCGGGCTCGCGCGGATGGCCGAAGACGAGGTTCTTGATCGTCAGCCCGTGCGTGGACGGCTCCTCCGGATCGTGCGGATCATGCGCGAGCGCCTTGATCAACGACGTCTTCCCGACCCCGCCCTCCCCGACGACCAGCAGCTTGGACAGCCATTGTGCGTCGCTGCCCCGAGTCCGGGCGCGCAGGAACGCCAGAACGGAGTCCGAGCCACCCGCCACGATCTCCGGGGGCGGGCTCACCAGCTCGTTCCCGATGACGAACAGGTCCGTCAGCTTCGGCATCACCGTCAGCCAGTCCGGCAGGGAGGTCAGCTTGTTGCCGGCAAGGTTCAGGGTCGAGAGCCGGGCGAGGTCCTGAACGGTGTCGGGCAACGACGACAGCATGTTGTCGCCCAGGTGCAGCCGAGTGAGCCTGCTGAGCCGGCCGATGCCCTCCGGCAACGTGGTCAGCGCGTTGTGTTCCAGATCGAGCTCCTTGAGCCGGGCGAGCCGGCCGATGCTCTCCGGCAGCGCCGTCAGGACGTTGTCACCCGCGAAGAACTCGGTCAGGCCGGCGAGCCGGCCGATCCCCTCCGGCAGCGCGAACAGCCGGTTGTCGTTGACGTGCAGGAGCGTGAGACCGGCGAGTTCGCCGATACTGTCCGGAAGGCGCACCAGGCGATTGCTGTTGGCGTACAACCTGGCGAGGGCGGTGAGCCGGCCGATGCTCTCCGGCAGCGCGGTGAGCATGTTGTACTCGACGCTGAGATAGGCGAGCCGGGTAAGCCGCACGAGCCATTCGGGAAGCGCCGCCAGCCTGTTGTCGCCGACATAGAGGGTGCGCAACCGGACGAGTCCGGCAAGGCCGTCGGGCAGCGTTTCGAGCCGACCACCGGTGACATCAAGGGATTCGAGCTGAACCAACCTGCCGAAATCAGGGCCGAGTGTCCTCAGCGGATTGTTGCGCACGGACAGGAGGTTGAGCGTGCTGAGATCCGCCAGCCAGTCGGGTAGTTCCGTCAGCCTGTTGTGGTCGATCTCCAGGCTCACCAAGCCGGTGAGACGGGCCAGCCATGCCGGCAGGCTGCGGAGGTGACAGCCACCGAACCCGAGGGTGGTGAGTCCGGTAAGGCCGCTGAGCCACTCCGGCAGGCCGACGAGCCGGTTCTGGCTGACCGACAGCGTGGAGAGACAGGTCAGGCCGGCAAGCCGGTCGGGCAGCTCGGCGAGTCGGTTGCCGTTGACCGACAACGTCTTGAGACACGTGCGATCGGCGAGCCAGCCCGGCAGCTCCGTGAGCTGGTTGTTGTCGGCGAAGAGGTGCACGAGGTGCCGAAGCGTCGACAGGCTGTCCGGCAGCGCGTCGAGCTGACAGCCGTTGATGCCGAGCGTTTCGAGCCTGGCCAACTCCCCGAGCCAGTCCGGAAGGCCGGTCAGCCGGTTGTCGCCGACCCACAACGCGGTGAGGTTGGTGAGCGTGCGGAGCTGGTCCGGCAGGGTGGCGAGCTGGTTGTAGCTGAGCGAGAGCTTGGTGAGGTTGGTGAGGCTGCCCAGCCACTCCGGCAGGTCCGCGACCTTGTTGTTGTCGGCCTGAAGCTCGGTGAGGCCGGTGAGCGTGGAAAGCCAGTCCGGCAGCGTGGTGATCCCGCAGCCGTTCACGCCGAGACAGGTGAGCTCGGTAAGGCGGCCGAGCCGTTCGGGAAGCTCGACGAAGTCGTTGTAACTGATGAACAGCTCACTGAGCCGGGGGGAGTTCGTCACCGATGACGGCAGCTCGGTGAAATGGTTGAAGCTCAGGTCGAGCGTGTCGAGGTTCGCGAGGCCGGCGAGCCGATCCGGCAGCGTGGCCAGTCGATTGTTGTACAGGTGGAGCTGCCTGAGCGCGGTGAGGTCGGCCAGCCAGTCCGGTAGCTCGGACAGCTGGTTGTTGCTGAGCCACAGTTCGGTCAGGTTCGTGAGGCCGGCAACACAGTCCGGCACGGAGCCGAGTTGGAGATCGCTCAGCCACAGCTCGGTGAGATTGGTGAGTCCGGTGAGACTGTCGGGCACGCCGGTGAGCGGGCACCCATCGAGCCCGAGCGTGGTTAGGCTCGTGAAGTCGCCGAGCCAGTCCGGCAACTCGGTCAGTCGATTGTTGCTGAGCCACAGCTCGGTGAGATGAGTCCGGTCGGCAAGCCAGTCCGGCAGCGCGGTGAGCCTGTTGCCCTGGAGATAGAGCCTGGTGAGGTTGGTCAGGTTCGCCAGCGAGTCCGGTAGCTCGGTCAACCGGCAGTCACCGATGCCGAGCGTAGTCAGGTCGGTCATGGTGCCGACCCACTCCGGCACGCTCGTGAACCGGTTGTCGTCGATCTGGAGCCTGGTGAGGCTGGTGAGGTTCGCCAGCGAGTCCGGTAGGTCGGTGAGCCGGTTGCTCTGGAGGTACAGCACGGTGAGGCTCGTCAGGCTGCCGAGCCATTCCGGCACCTCGGTCAGCAGGTTGCCGTCCAGGTCCAGCCGCTCGAGGTTCGACAGGTGCGCGAGCGGCCGCGGTACCTCGGCGAGATAGTTGTTGTTCAACGTGAGGTGGGTCAGTGTCCGGTGTCCGCCGAACCATTCCGGTAGGCCGGTGAGCCGGTTTCCGTGCAGCCATAGCTTGGTGAGGTTGACGAGACCGTCGACCCAGTCCGGCACGGCCGTCAGCAGGCAGCCACCGATACCGAGCCCGGTCAGGCCGCGCAACGAGCCGATCCAGTCCGGAAGGCCGATCAGCCGGTTCTCGTCGACCTGGAGCTTGGTGAGGTTGGTGAGGTCGGCCAACGAGTCGGGCAGTTCGGAGAGCCGGTTGCCGGGGAGAAACAGCTGGGTCAGTCCGGTGAGGCTGCCCAGCCATTCCGGTAGCTCGGTCAGGCGGTTGCCGTCCATGGCCAGATAGGTGAGGTTCGGCAGCTGCGCGAGCACGTCCGGCAGGTCCGTGAGCCGGTTGTTGTCGAGGTCCAGCCGGGTGAGGTTGGAGAGGTTCGCCAGCCAGTCCGGCGCATGGGTCAACCGGTAGCCGCCGAGGGCGAGCTGGGTCAGGTTCGTCATCGTGCCGAGCCAGCTCGGCGGCTCGCCGAGACGGTTGTTGTTGAGGTGCAGAGCGGTTAGCCCGGGCAGGTCGGCCAGCCAGGTCGGCAGTTCCGTCAGCCGGTTGTCGTCGAGGACCAGCCGGGTGAGCTTCGGGTGGCCGGCGAGCCAGCCGGGAAGCTCGCTGAGGTAGTTGCTCTCGAGCTGAAGCTCGGAGAGGTCGGACAGCTCCGCCACGCGGGGTGGTACCTCGGTGAGATGTAGGTCGCTGAGGTCGAGAGTGGACTTGTCGGCCGCGACGGCCGCGTCGATACGGCGGTGTGCTTCCGCTACCCCAGATGCCACCGAGTCAGTTAAGCACGGTGCCGGCCGTTGGTTCGCTCGATCCGCGGCAGCGCCGCCCGGGTGGTGCGGAGGTCACCACCCGGGCGGCGCCGGCGTCACCAGCCGGACGGGGCCGGGGGCGGCACGACCGGTGGGCGGTCGTCGCAGGTGATCGTGTTCGGCAGCATCCACGGGGCCAGCCAGCCGCCGTCGTTGCCACCCAGGTCGGTCAGCGCGAACTCCGAGCCGGTGGGCGGGAAGTTGAACGACCCGCAGTTGTTCACGCCGACCGCGCCGACGTTGCGTGCGTCCACGTTCTCGAACGTCGACGCACCCGACACGCGGCCGCTCACCACCGACGTGCCCGTGCCGTCGACCCGGATGTCCTTGAAGTGGGCGTTGGTGATCGAGTAGAGGTCCTTCACCGGGAAGTCGCTGATCAGCATGATCGCGTTGTAGGTGTTGTCGAGGAAGTGGTTGCCGACGACCTGGAGGTCCGCGTCGATGTTGCGCTCGAGCGCGTAGATCCAGATCGCGCCCAGCCCGATCTTCCAGTTCAGCTCGAACGTCCCCGCGCGGACCGTCGTGTTGCCGGTGACCCACACGTGCCCGGTGAACGGCTGCGCGCCGAACCGCGACCCGAGCTGGATGCCGCTCCCCTCGCGGATCGGGTCCGCGACGAGGTTGTTCGACACCGTGTTGTCCGTGCCGCCGTAGAGCGCGATGCCGTTCGCGAGCACCGGCGTCTGCACGGTGTTGTGGTCGAAGGTGTTGTTGGCGTTCTGCGTCTTCTCCGCCCACATGGCAAGGCCGTCGTCGCCGGTGTTGCGGATGAAGTTGTTGCCCACCACCGAGTCGGTCACGCCGATGTGGAAGTTGAGCGCGTCGGCGACCTGGTCGGCGACGATGTTGTCGGTGACCCGGATGTTGGTCATCGGGCCGTCGAACCACAGGCCGACCTTCGTGTGGTGGATGTAGAGGCCCGTGATCGTCGAGTCGCTCATCGCGCCGCCGATGCCGTTGACCTGGTCGGTGTCGATGCGCTCCCGGACGTCACCCTCGATCGTGAAGCCGGACAGGTGCACGCCCGAACTGCCGCCGTCCGCCGCGTCCTTGCCGTAGAAGCCGACGCCGGTGTGCACCGAGCCGTCCGGCGCGGGCGGGTCGAGTGCGACCTCGTGGCCCTTGATGATCGTGTGCCAGTTGCCGGCGCCCTCGATCGTCACGTCGTCCACGATGAGGTGCCGGTTCACCTGGAAGGTTCCGGGCGGCACGTACACGGTGCGGTTCAGGTACCGCGCGAGGGCGATGGCGTGCTCGAACGCCGGGGCGGAGTCGCGCCGGCCGGTCGGGTCGGCGCCGAACAGCCGCACGTCCAGCGCCCGGGTGTTGACGTGCGGCTGGCCGACGAGCTCGGAGTCGAGCAGGTCGACGACCGTCCACTCGGCACGGCTTGCGCCGGGCACGGTGAGCCGGACCTTGTCACCCGCGCGGTAGGTCTTGCCCAGGAGCAGGCGCTGCTCGTCGTAGAAGTGGCTGGGGCGGAAGGGTTTCTGGATCACCGGCGGCGGGGTGGTCTGCGCGGGCACGCAGGCGCACTCGGTGATCCACCAGTCGGCGTGCAGGAGGTCGGCGTTCGGGTCGTTGGTGAACGGGTACTGGTTGTAGAGCCAGGCGTACTGCGAGGTGAGCGTCATCGTCCGGCGGTTCTTGCCGTTGACCGTGACGTCGAGCGGCGCGGTGATCCCGCCGCCGGTCGGCGCGTCGGGGATGCTGTAGCGGACGGTGATCGCGTTGGCCGCCTTCGGGAGCGTGAACTCGACGTACTGCGCCGGGGCCAGCCTGACCGCCGTTCGGCCGGACGCCTCCGCCGGCAGCGTGTACGCCGTGCGGTCGGGGCCGATGACCGTGCCGTTGGTCGCGGCGTTCTCCGCCTCCTGCTCGAGGAAGCCGACGTCGGCGCCCCGGCCGGCGACGAGCGCCGGGTCGAGCGCGGCCCGCGTGACGACGGGCCCGGTGCCGGCGCGCGGCGCGGCGGCGGCCGTGCCGTCACTGGCCACGAGCCCGAGGCTGACGACGGCCGCGGTGGCGACCGCGGCCCACTGCGTGGTGGCGCGGCGGGTGGGGGATCCGGTGATGTTCCGGGACATCGAGGGACTCGTTTCTCTCGGGATGGAGAAGCCTGCCGCCACTCGAGGCGGACCCGACCGCCGAGAGGGTGAGGTGACCATAAGGCGCTGTGACGTATGCAACAAGATGCTGATGCACATGTGCGGCCAAATGCCTTTTTCTTGCGCGATTGGACCGCAAGCTTGCGCAAACCACCGCAATTCGGACCTCTGGCCCCGGCGGCGATCGTGGCGGCGCGACCGCACCCGCCCACCCCGCGCGCGATCGGCCTCGGCCTCGTCGGCGGCCGGCAGACCGGACACAACCGGCCGGTGTGGATCGGCGGGGATCGCCGCTCCTTCTGGGATGATGCTCCTGCTCCACGGCAGGGGTCGCAACGAACCAGAGGAGAACCGCATGGCCGGTCAGTTCGAGGCCACCGTCGAGATCGACCGGCCCGTCGCGGAGGTCTTCGCCTTTCTCGCGGCGGGCACCAACGACCCGACGTTCAGCCCCCGCGTGCAGCGCATCGAGAAGACGCCGGACGGCCCGACCACGGTCGGCACCGTGTTCACCAGCTCGGTCAAGGACGCCGGGCTCAAGACCGACCGGGAGTTCCGCATCACCGAGCTCGTCCCGGACGCGCGGATCCGGTGGGCGGAGCAGTCGAGGAACCTCGTCACCGCCAAGGAGGGTGGCTACGACTTCGAGTCCACCCCGGACGGCGGGACCCGGCTGCGGATCTACAACGTCCTCGAGGGACACGGCTTCGGCAAGGTCATCGCCGGCTTCGCGCTCGGCGCGGCCCGCAAGGACGCGCCCGCGTTCGGCGAGCGGATCAAGAAGGCTGTCGAGGCGTCCTGACCTCCGCGAAAGCGCGGATGCCGGCCACGATCCCGTCCAGCGGCACGGGCATCGTGGTCCGGGTGGCGATGTCGCCGAGCACCTTGGCCGGCAGCTCCGGGTTGCCGGTGAGGCCGGTGGCGAGCCACGCCACGGTCCGGCTCGTCACCTTCGGCAGCCGGGCCAGGCCCTCGGCGATAGCGTCCAGCTCGGCGCCGGCGAGGTCCGCGCGGGTCGCGGACTCGTCGGCGACCGGGCGGCTCACCCGGTCCTCGGCGGCCTTGCGGTACACGACGAACTTCGCCGCCGGTAACGCCATCAGCGGGTCGGCACACACCGAGCACGCGGCGTCGTGCCGGCCGAAGGGGCCGCGGACCGTGCTGCTGGTCCGGTCCGGCGCGGTGCTGAGGAACCAGAACGCCCAGCAGGACTGGCAGCAGAACACGTCGGTGGTCGTGCCCTCCCACTGCTCGGCCTCGGCGGCCTCCTGCTCGTCGCGGAACCGCAGCGCCAGCTCCTCCCGCTCGCGCTGCATCGCCTCCTCGCGCTCGGCCAGCTCACCGCGCAGCGAGGCGTTGTCGCCGACCAGGCCCGTGTTCGCGGCGGCGAGCTCGGCGACCCGGTCCCGAAGGTCGCCGAGCTGCCGGGTGGTCCGGTCCAGCGCGGAGCGGTGCCGTTCGCGCTGGCGCACCTGCGCGTCCTCGGCCGCGTCCATCACGAGGTCGACCGCGACCCGCACCTCACGCCGCATCGCCTCCCGCGCCGGCGCGAACTCGAGCAGCAACGACCAGATCCGCCCAACCATGCGGGCAACCGTAGCGAGGACCACACATGATCGACTACCTGCTTCCCACGAATACAGCAGTGGAGGAACAGCGGCGGCGGCCCGAGGTGGCGCTGCTGCCGGTCGGTAGCTTCGAGCAGCACGGCGCCATCCTCCCGCTCGCGACGGACACGGTCATCGCGGTGACCGTGGCCCGGGCGGTGGGCGCCGTCCGGCCGGTCCTGCAGCTGCCGCCGGTCACGATCTCCTGCTCGCACGAGCACGCCGGCTGGTTCGGCACCGTGAGCATCTCCGCCGCGACCCTCTACGCCGTCGTCAACGACGTCGCGGAGTCGTTGCGGCGCAGCGGGATCGGCAAGCTCGTGCTGATCAGCGGGCACGGCGGCAACTACGTGCTGGGCAACGTGGTCCAAGAGGCGGGCGCCCGCGGCGAGCGGATGGCGTTGTTCCCCACCGAGGTCGACTGGCTGACCGCGCGCACCGCGGGCGGCGTCGAGACCGGACCGGACGGCGACATGCACGCCGGCGAGCTCGAGACCTCCATCCTCCTGCACGCGCACCCGGACCTGGTGCGGCCGGACTACGCCGAGCACGACGAGCAGGCCGACGACCGCGACCGGTTCCTCACGCTCGGGTTGCGGGCCTACACCGAGTCCGGGGTCGTCGGCCGGCCCTCCCTCGCGTCCGCGGCGAAGGGCAACGCGGCACTCGCCAGCCTGGCCGAGTCGTTCGCCGGGGTGCTCGCCGCGCTCGACAGGTGAGGCAGCAGGTGGCCGAGCCGCTCGCGCTTGGTGCTCAGGTAACGCACGTTCTCCGCGTGCGGCTCGACCAGCAGCGGCACCCGCTCGGCGATCCGGATCCCGTTGCGCCGCAAGGAGTCCAGCTTCTTCGGGTTGTTCGACAGCAGCCGGATGGAGCGCACGCCGAGGTCGCGCAGGATCTCGGCGGCGACGTCGTAGTCCCGGGCGTCGACCGGCAGCCCGAGCGCGAGGTTGGCCTCGACCGTGTCGAGCCCCTCCTCCTGCAGCCGCATGGCGCGCAGCTTCGCCACCAGCCCGATCCCGCGACCCTCGTGGCCCTTCAGGTAGACGAGCACCCCCGCGCCCGCCGCGACGATCCGCCGCAGCGCCGCGGCCAGCTGCTCACCGCACTCGCACCGGGTCGACGCGAAGACGTCGCCGGTCAGACACTCCGAGTGCACCCGGGTGAGCGGGCTGCGCCCCATGACGTCGCCGTAGACCAGCGCGACGTGCTCGTGGCCCTGCCGGTCGAGGTACCCGACCGCGCGGAAGTCCCCGTAGCCCGTGGGCAAGCGGGTGTCGACCATCCGCTCGGCCACCGCCTGCCGCCCGATGTCGGCCAGATCCGTCATGATTCGTCTCCCGTTCTCGGCGCAGCAGCACCAACGCGCCCGGCAGGCTCGCCACCAGCCCGAGCAATCCGTATGCCACGGCGGCGGTCAGGCCTTGCGCGGCGCCGACCCCGGCCGCCGCGAACATCAGCGCGGTCGCGCCTTCCCGTGGTCCCCATCCCCCGATGTTCACCGGCAGGCCCATCGCCAGCAGCGCGACGATCGCGATCGGCACGAGCTTCCCGGCCGGCAGCGTGGCGCCGGCGGCCCGCGCGGCGACCACGAACAGCGTGATGTGCCCGGCGAGCGCGGCCGCGGACAGCAGCGCGATCCCCGGCCAGGCGTCGCGAGCGAGCAGTCCGTGCCGGATGTCCTCGAGCGTACGGTGCCAGCGCGAGCCCGGCCGGGCCCAGCGCCGGCCCGCGAGGTAGCCGGCCACGACCGCGACCGCCACCGCGAGCACCACCAGCCCGATGTCGCGGGCCGACCCGATCGGCGTGGCCAGCAGCACCACGACCCCCGCCGCGATCACCACCGCCTGGCCGGCGGTCCGCTCCAGGACGACCGCCCGCACCCCCGCGCCGACGTCGCCCTCGTCCTTGCCGTGCCGGACCGCGCGGTGCACGTCGCCGAGCACTCCCGCCGGCAGCACGGAGTTGAGGAACATCGCCCGGTAGTAGTCGGCGACCGCGCGCCCGAGCGGCAGCCGCAGGCCGACCCGGCGGGCCACCAGGCACCACCGCCACGCGCAGAGCACGGTCGTCACCAGGCCGATGCCCAGCGCGGCCGCGAGCTCGCCGACGTGGATGACCCGGATGCCGTCGAGGAACCCGCCGCCGCCGACCTTCCACACCAGCGCCCCGACGATGGCGGCGCCGATGAGCAGCCGCAGCCACGCCCACGCCGTCCTGATGCTCAGGCCGCCCATGACGGCTCACCCCCCAGTCGCGCGAGGACGCCGGCCAGGCGTTTCGCCGCCGTGTCCCAGTCGTCGAGCCGGCCGCGCCGCTCGCGGGCCGCGGCCCGGAGCCGGTCGCGCAGCGTGGGCCGGTCGAGGTAGCGGCGCAGCGCGTCGGTGAGCGCGGCCGCGTTGCCGGGTGGCACGAGGATGCCGGGCACGGCACCGTCGGGGTTGCTGCCGAGCGTGTCGGGCAGCGCGTCGACGTCGGTGGTCAGCACCGGGACGCCGCGGGCGAGTGCCTCGGTGACGACCATGCCGTAGGTCTCGCCGTAGGAGGGGAGCACGAGCAGGTCCGTGCCGGCCCAGGTGGTCTCGAGCTCGTCGTCGGGCAGCGGGCCGGCCAGCGACATCCGTTCGTCGAGCCCGTGCCGGGCGATGAGCCCGCGGACCCGGTCCACATAGCCCGGGTCGCGGCGCACGGACCCGACGCACGCGCAGGTCCACGGCAGGTCGAGGACGCCGCCGAGCGCCACGGCGAGCACGTCCTGGCCCTTGCGCGGGGTGACCGAGGCGAGGCAGAGCAGCCGCGAGCCGGCGGAACCGGCGGCGAGCGGCGCTGGGTCGGTGCCGGGCGCCACGACGTGCACGCGGCTCGGGGAGAGCCCGTGGTGCGCGGTGATCCGGCGGCCGGCCCAGTCGCTGGTCGCGATCACCGCGGACACGGCACGCACGGTCTCGCGCTCCTTGACGTCGAGCTCGGCGGCGCGGTCGGCGGGCAGGCCCGTCTCGTCGGCGAGCGGGAGGTGCAGCAGGATCGCGAGCCGCAGCCGGCTTGTGTGTGGCACGACGACGTCCGGGACGCCGCAGGCCACGAGTCCGTCCACCAGTGCGACCGACCCGTCCGGGGCGTTGCCGAGCGCGCCGTCGAGCGCGTACCGGGCGGCGGAGTCCGGTGTGGGCCACCGGCCCGGCAGGGTCACCGCGCGCAGCTCAGGGCCGAGCACGTCGCACATCCGGCGGTCGTAGGTGTTTCCGCCACTCGCCAGCGTCACGTCGTCGACGTCGCCAGGCAGGACGAACGTCACGGGATCCGTACTCACAGAGCACGCTCGTAGCTCGCCCACGCCACGTGCGACTCGCGCAGGGTGACGGAGATCTTGGCGAGGCCGCGGGCGCCCTCGCCGAGCGAGCCGGCGTGCACGTGGTCGGCGAGCCGGTCCGCGATGACCTTGGCCAGGTACTCCGTCGACGTGTTGACGCCGGCGAACTCGGGCAACTCGTCGAGGTTGCGGTAGTTGAAGGCACCGAGGACCTTGGCCAGCTCCCGGTTGGCGAGCCCGATGTCGACGACGATGTTGTCGGCGTCGAGCTCCTCGCGGTGGAAGCTGGCGTCCACGACGAAGGTGGCGCCGTGGAGGCGTTGCGCGGGGCCGAACACCTCGCCGTTGAAGCTGTGCGCGACCATCACGTGGTCACGGACGGTGAGGCTGAACACCCGGCGCCTCCTACGATCGGCTATGTGCTGTCGTAGGTAACACGCAGGCAGAGCGCGGATGGTTCATCGCTGATCAATCTGGGCAGCGCCACCGGCAGCTCGTCGAACGCGCAGGCACCGGTGACGAGCGCGTCGAACGCGGGATCGGCCAGCAGGTCGAGGGCCACCGCGAGCCGCTCGGCGTAGCCGCGCCGGCCGCGCTGGGCCGGGGACACCATGCCCACCTGGCTGGCACGCAGCGTGAGCCGGCGCGAGTGGAACCACTCCCCCAGCGGCACGCTCACCCGCCGGTCGCCGTACCAGCTGAGCTCGACGACCGTGCCCTCCGCGGCGAGCAGCTCGAGCGAGGTCTGCAGCCCGGCCTCGCTGGCGCTGGCGTGGACGACGAGGTCGCAGCCGTCCAGCGCGGTCTCCGGCGTGGCGAAGCCGACCCCGAGCGCGTCGGCAACCGCCGCCCGCGCTGGGTCGACGTCGACGAGCTGCACCCGGGCGGCCGGAAAGGAGGCGAGGACCGCGGCGACGCTCGCGCCGACCATCCCCGCGCCGACGACCGCGATCCGGTCGCCGACCAGGGGTGCCGCGTCCCAGACGGCGTTGACCGCGGTCTCGACGGTGCCGGCGAGGATCGCCCTGGCCGCCGGGACCGCGGCCGGGACCACGGTGACCGCCCGCGCGGGGACGACGTAGCGGGTCTGGTGCGGGTAGAGGCAGAAGACGGTCCGCCCGCGCAGCTGCGCCGGGCCCTCCTCGACGACGCCGACGTTGAGGTAGCCGTACTTCACCGGGGCGGGGAAGTCGCCCTCCTGGAAGGGCGCGCGCATGACGTCGTGCTGGCTCGCGGGGACGCCGCCGCGGAACACGAGCGCCTCGGTGCCCCGGCTGACGCCGGAGTAGAGGGTGCGGACGAGGACGTCGTCCGGACCGGGCGCGGGCAGCTCGACCGGCCGGATCTCGCCGTGGCCGGGCTCGGTCAGCCAGAACGCACGATCCATCGGCGCGCCCACCTCCGGTCTATGCTCATGATCACCTTACGGTCTGGGAGGCATCGTGCTCCCGTTGCGGGCGGTCGCCGTCGGCATGGCCGAGCAGCTGGCGGTGCTGGCCGTGCTGCGGGTCGGCCCGTGGGCCTGGCTCCTCACCCTGGTCTGTGCCGGGGTTGTCTGCGGTGTCCTCGCGGTGGGCCTGCACCGCGCCGGCGCCCGCACGCTGGGCCCAGCCAACCACGTCACGCTCGCGCGGGCCGCGCTCACCGGCGGCGTGATCGCGCTCGTCGCCGACACGATGCGCGCGCCGGCGACGGTCCCGGTGCTGGTCACGGCGGCGTCGGTCGCCCTGGCCATGGACGGGGTCGACGGCCGGGTGGCGCGGCGGACCGGCACCGCCACCCGGCTCGGCGCCCGGTTCGACATGGAGATCGACGCGTTCCTGATCCTGGTGCTGAGCATCCACGTCGCGATGACCCTCGGCCCGTGGGTCCTGGCGATCGGCGCGTGGCGGTACGCGTTCGTGCTGGCGGGCGTGGTGCTGCCGTGGCTGCGCCCGCCACCGCCGCCGAGCCTCGCGAGCAAGACGGTGGCCTCGGTCCAGGGCGTGGTCCTGGTCGTCGCCGCGGCGGGCCTGCTTCCCCGCGCGGTCACGACGGCGGTGGTCGCGGTGGCGCTGGCCCTGCTGACGTGGTCCTTCGTCCGGGACATCGGGTGGCTGTACCGGCACCGGCCAGCCAGGTGAGCACGAGCGTGAGCAACGCCAGCATGCTGCTGATCGCCAGCCGGCAGGTACATAAGCACGTGATATAAGTAGCTTATGCAGTTGCCTGCCGCGGACGTCTCGAGCGCGCTGGAGGAGCTCACCCGGCTGTTCCGCCGGCTCGCTCCGCAGGGCGGGCTGTCGCTCACCGCGGCCGCCACGCTGGCCAGCCTCGACCGGCGCGGGCCCGCCCGGCTCACCGAGCTCGCCACGCAGGAGGGCGTCAGCCAGCCGGCCATGACGCAGCTCATCACCCGCCTGCAGGACGCGGGCCTCGCCGAGCGGCTGCCCGACCCCGAGGACGGTCGCGTGGTCCGCGTGCACCTCACCGACGCCGGCCGCGCGAAGCTCGCTCACCGGCGGGCCGTGCGCACCGAGCGGATGGCGTCGCTGCTGGAGCGACTCACCGACGCCGAGCAGCGCCGGCTCGCGGCCGCGTTGCCGGCCATCGAGTCCCTCACCCGGCTCGCGGCCGACGCCGGCCGGACCGAACCGAGCCGGCCGGAGAGCCGGCCCGTCGCTGCCGAACGGAGCACCACATGAGTGGCCATTCCGCACCCGCGGCGGCCAGTCCTTTCAAACAGCCGAAGGCCGTGTTCGCGGTGGCGTTCGCCTGTGTCGTGTCGTTCATGGGCATCGGCCTGGTCGACCCGATCCTGCCGGCGATCTCGCACGACCTGAACGCCACGCCGAGCCAGGTCACCCTGCTGTTCACCAGCTACCTGGTGATCACCGCGGTGGCCATGCTCAGCACCGGGTGGGTGTCCAGCCGCATCGGCGCCAAGCGCACGCTCCTCGTGGGGCTCGCGCTGATCGTGGTGTTCAGCGCGCTGGCGGGCGCCTCGGACAGCATCGGCGGCATCGTCGGCTTCCGGGCCGGCTGGGGCGTGGGCAACGCGTTGTTCATCGCCACCTCCCTCGCCGTCATCGTGGCGTCGGCCACCAGCGGGTTCGTCGGCGCGATCATCCTCTACGAGACCGCCCTCGGCCTCGGCATCGCGGTGGGCCCGCTGCTCGGCGGCCTGCTCGGCAACGTCAGCTGGCGCGGCCCGTTCTTCGGCGTCGCCGTGCTGATGGCCATCGCCGCGATCGCCACCTGGGTGCTGGTCGAGCCGCTGCCCAAGCCCGACCACAAGACCGGCATCATGGAGCCGCTGCGCGCGCTGAAGCACCGCGGCCTCGCCACCATGTCGCTCACCGCGCTCTGCTACAACTGGGCCTTCTTCACGGTCCTGGGCTATGCGCCGTTCCCGATGGGCCTCGGCGCCATCCAGCTCGGCCTCGTGTTCACCGGCTGGGGTGTGCTCGTCGCGATCTTCTCCGTGTTCGGCGCGCCCTGGCTGCAGGCCAGGTTCGGTATCGCGCGCACGCTGTACCTGAACCTGTTCCTGTTCGCGCTCGTGGTGCTGGTCATCGCGATCTGGACGACCACGCCGACGGTGCTCGTCATCGCGGTCGTCGTGGCGGGCGTGTTCATCGGCGTGAACAACACGGTCACCACCCAGGCGGTGATGACGATCTCGCCGGTCGAGCGCCCCGTCGCCTCGGCCGCCTACGGGTTCGTCCGCTTCATCGGCGGCGGCCTCGCCCCCTTCGCCGCCGGCAAGCTCGTCGAGGCCACCAACGTCCACGTGCCGTTCTACATCGGCGCGGGCGCGCTGATCGTCGGCATCCTCATCCTGCGCACCGCGCACGCCGAGCTCCACGAGGCCGAGCGGGTCCAGGCCGAGAGCGTCGCCGGTCCCCCGGCCGAGCCGCCCGCACTGTCCACAGTGGAGTTCGACTTCGCCGCCACCACCGCACGCACGGACGGCGCGATCGTGGCCGCGATCGACGACTCCCCCATCGCCGACCGGGTCACCGAGACCGCCTGCCGGCTGGCCGCGATCAACGGCCGCGCGGTACACGTGCTGCACGCCCAGGAGCACGCGAGCGCCAGCGAGTCCACCGCCGACGGCGAGGCGCTCGAGGCCGCCCGCGAGCTGGTCCGCACACACCTGAAGCGGCTGGCGCACAACGGGATCCCGGCCGTCGGCCACGTCCTGCTCAACGCCGGCGACCACGGCGCGGTCGGCCGGCTGATCAGCGAGCACGCCGACGCCATCAAGGCCCGCGCGGTCGTCATCGGCGCGCCGACGCACGGCGGCCTGCCCGCCCTGATGGACGCGAGCGCGAGCCGCGAGCTGTGGCGGACCGTCCACTGTGACGTCGTGATCGTCAACCCGGCCACCGTGCCCGCCGAAGTCGGCGTCGGCGCGGAACACTAAGGCCTGTCTCGTAGATCATCGTGCGAAGTCCTGCACCGACCACCGGAACCCCAGGGG
>NZ_DASWSJ010000215.1:0-48790 GCF_036402745.1 Actinophytocola sp.
GGGTGGTAGACCGATACGGGAGGTGGGGGCCGTGACTCCGCGACGCAGGCGACCAGGGGGCAGCTCGTCCGGCGGCGACGGCGGGTCGGGCACCACCCGCCGGCCGTCCGGCACGGGCGGTCCCGGCGGCAACGGCGTCGACGTCGACACCGACGGCATCGACACCATGGCCGGGCGCCTGCAGAACACCGGCGGCCGCGTCGACGCCGTCGGCACCACCCTCGACGGCGTCAACGTCGGACCACAGAGCATGGGCCTCATCGGCTCCGGCTTCACCGGCGCCGCGCAGACCCACGTGCAGACCGCCCGCCAGCACGTCACGCGTACCCGGCAGGCCGTCGACCACGCCCAGCAGGGCACCACGGCCACCGCGCAGACCTACCGCGACACCGACACCACCAACGCGCAGAACCTCGGCGGGCTCGGCACCGACACGACGCCGCCCACCACCAACCCCGCGGGCACCACCACGCCCGCCGGCACGACACACACCCCCGTCGGCACCACCCCGGGCTCGATCAGCGCCGCGCTCGACGGCACCGCGGGTACCGCAGGCGGCGGCACGCCGTCGCAGGCCGGCCCCATCCGCACGCCGCGCCGCCGCCGGCCGCTCAACCGGCCCGCGGACGCGGCGGAGCTTCGCGACAACCGGCCGAGCATCCGCAAGAAGACCAAGTTCGCGGTCTACAAGAACTCCCAGCGCGCGGCCAACGGCAACATCATCTGCCCGAGCACCGGCGAGGAGATCCCGGTCAAGCGCAACGCCGACGGCACCCCACAGCTGTTCGACGAGCGCGGCCGGCGCGACCCGAACGGCTTCACCGTCCCGGTGGACAACCCGCAGAGCGGCCAGGGCGACGCCAACTACCACTTCGGCCACGTGCCGGACAGCGAGTACCACCGGCTGACGCAGATGATCGACGACCACCCCGGCCGGTGGAGCCACCAGCAGGTCCTCGACGAGTACAACACCGCGACGCACTACCAGATCGAGGCGCCGGCGGCCAACGTCGGCCACAGCCACGAGTCGAACGCGCCCGGCTACGGCCATTACCAGGGCATGCAGAATCTGCCGCAGACCGCGGTGCCAATACCGCCCACAAATCCACCGGCACCGCCCGCGAATCCGCCCGCCAATTCGACGCCGACCGGGCCGACGCAACAACCGCCGCGAATCCGGCGGCGCTGAGGCGCATTACCCGACCAGTGTTAGGATCCCGCCATGTCCACCGCGGAGAAGTTCAGCGGCTTCGTCGACCACATTCAGCACTATCTCGGCACGATCCGCGACGGCGAGCCCCCGACGGTGGGCGGCGGCAACCGGGGCTATGCGCTGTTCTTCCTGGTCAACGCGTCGGGTGACCTTGTCTCGGTGGTCACCAACGGGCTGCGTTTCCAGCGGATCCGGGCCGTGCGGCCCCAGGAGTTCGTCTGCACCCTGCGCGCCCAGTACGAGCAGCAGGCGCGATTCCTCACCATCCTCACCGCCGACCAGGTCATTCGCACGGGGGTCGGGCTGGTTTTCGACCAGGTCGTCCTGGCGGACAATATTCTGATTCCGGATTCGCAGATCCAGGGCATCATCGCGTCCACCCATCCTTATGTCGACGAGGATCTGGAAGATCTCACCGACGACAACGGTGAGGTCGAATTGCAGATCCTCACGCTCATTCCGATCACCGGCCCGGAGGGGCGGCTGGCGCAGGAGTCCGGCGCCGACGCCCTCTACGACCGGTGGGAGGCCCAGGAGACCGATCTCCTCAACCCGTTCCGGCCGTCCGCTGTCTGAGCCGGCGATGCCGCGGGTCGAGGAGAGCGAGCTCGACTGGGACGACGACAACCGGCCGTACTACCGCGACGAGCCGTTCACCGGCGAGTGCGTCGAGACCGCCGCGGACGGCCGGCTCCTCTCGCTCTCGACCTACGTCGACGGCCTCGACGAGGGCCCGTTCCACTGCTGGTCCGGCGACGGCGTGCTCGTCATCGACGGCACCTGCCGGCGCGGGCGGCCGGTCGGCACGCAGCGCGAGTGGTACGACAGCGGCGCGCCCAAGGTCGAGCGGGCCTACGACGAGCGGTCCACCCTGGTCCGCATGCGCCGCTGGGCCGAGGACGGCACCGTCACGCTGGAGCTCCCATGAGCCTGCCCCGTGACCCGGAGGAGGCCGTCGCGCTCCAGCGGCGGCTCGCGCCGCGCGTCGTGCGGGTGACGCCACCCGGCTTCGCGCCGCGGACCGCCACCGGACTCGACGTCGCGTACGCCACCGGGTCCGACGCCGTCGCCGCGGCCGCCGTCACGGTCGACCTCGCCACCGGCGCGGAGCTCGGGTCCGCCACGGCCACCGGCGAGAGCGACTTCCCGTACGTGCCCGGGTTGTTCGCGTTCCGCGAGCTGCCCATCCTGCTCGAGGCGCTCGGCCGGCTCGGCAGGCCGCCGGAGCTGCTCGTCGCGGACGGCCACGGCATCGCCCACCCCCGGCGGTTCGGGCTCGCCTGCCACCTCGGGATCGAGACCGGCCTGCCGGCCATCGGCGTCGCGAAGACCCCGCTCGGCCACTACGACCCGCCGGCCCAGGGGCGCGGCGCCACCAGCCTGCTCCTCGACGGCGGCCAGGAGGTCGGCGCGGCGCTGCGCACCCAGGACGGCGTGAAGCCGGTCTTCGTGTCCGTCGGCCACCAGCTCGACCTCGCCACCGCGTGCCGGCTCGTGCTCACCCTGGCCCGTGCGCACCGGCTGCCCGAGACCACCCGGCTGGCCGACCAGCTCTCCCGCCGCACGCTCGACGAAGCGGCCACGGCGCCGAGCCGGGTCGCGCTGTTCGGGCACGCCACGGGGACGGCCCGGCGGATCGCGGTGTTCTGCTGGAACCCGGCCGACGGGGTCACCCTCGAGCTGCTCGACCCCGAGTGGTCGCGCGTCGCCACGGGGTACTTCGAGCACGGCGTCGAGCACTACCGGCAGCGCCGGATGGTCACGCCGCGGGAGGGGCCGGTGTTCATGCGCGCGCTGCTCCAGCCGTTCCGGATGAGCTACTACCACCTGGCCGACGAGAGCGACCAGCCCTGACGGGGGCTCAGCCGAACGCGGACAACACCACGCAGGCGACCCAGGAGACCCCGAGGACCTGCAGGACCCGGTCGTGCAGGGCGATGTCCTCCGGCTCGCCCGCGTTGCCGGTGTCGACGTCGACCGCGTAGCGCAGGACGGCCACCACGAACGGGACGATCGAGATGGCCGCCCACACCGAGTTGGTGCCGGTGCGCTGGCGGATCTCGAACGCCCACAGGGCATAGGTCATGATCATGATCGCGGCCGAGGTGGCCCACACGAAGCGCAGGTAGCTCGCCGAGTACTTCGACAGCGACGCGCGGATCTGGGCGCCGGTCCGCTCGTAGAGCACGATCTCCGCGTACCGCTTGCCGGCCACCATGAACAGCGACCCGAACGCGGTGACCAGCAGGAACCACTGGGACAGCGGCAGCTCCGCCGCGGCACCGCCGGCGATCGCGCGGAGCAGGAAGCCCGAGGCCACGATGCACAGGTCGATCACCGGCTGGTGCTTGAGCCCCAGGCAGTAACCCAGCTGCACGGCCGCGTAGACGCCGATCACCACGAGCAGCCGCCAGCTCGACACCAGCGACACCGCGAACGACGCCAGGAACAGCGCGATCGACAGCCCGTACGCGAGCCGCACCGGCACCACGCCGGCGGCGATCGGCCGGTTGCGCTTGGTCGGGTGGGCCCGGTCGGCCTCGACGTCGATGGCGTCGTTGACCAGGTAGACGGCGGAGGCGACGAGGCAGAACGCGACGAACGCGACGCCGGCGTCGACCAGCACGCTGAGCCGGAAGTCCGCGTCCGCGGCGTACGCCGCGAACGGCGCGGACAGCACCAGCACGTTCTTGACCCACTGCCGCGGGCGGGCGGTGCGGATCACGCCCGCGACGAGGCTCATCCGCGCGGGACTCGTGTTTCCCGTCGCGTTCACCGGGGTCTCCTCCGGGGAGCCCGCCGCCGTGTCGCTCACCTCGCTCGTCTCCGGCCCGGCCGGTTGCGCAGGCGCCGCCGGACCAGGCCACCGAGAACGGCGCCCAGCGCCGAGCCGGCCAGCACGTCGGTCGGGTAGTGCACACCCAGGACCAGGCGGGACACCAGCATCGGCGGCACGAGCACCGGCACCAGGTTGCGCCCCGTCAGGCCCGAGTAGACCACCGCGGCGGCGGTGGTCGAGGTGGCGTGCGAGGAGGGGAACGACAGCGAGCTCGGCGTCTCGACCAGCACCTCGACCGACTCGTCGATCGGCCGCTGCCGGCGCACGACCCGCTTGACGGCGATCGACGCGGCGTGCGCGGCGACCACCCCGGCGGCACCGGCGAGCCAGTCGCGCCGCCGCCCGCGGTCGGCCACCGCGCCGAGGACCCCGAGCGCGAACCAGCCCGCGGAGTGCTCGCCGAACAGCGACAGCCCCCGGGCCGCGCGCACGACCGGCTTGCGGCCGATCGCGTGCTGGATCCGGGCGAGCGCCGCGATCTCGACGGACCGCTCCGGCTCGGCCGGCGGCGTGCCCGGCTCGACGACCCGCAGCCGGGCCCGCCGGGCGGCCCGGTCGGACGCGGCGGCCGTGGTCATCACGCCTCCAGCGATCCGTCGAGCGGGGCGCCGTCGGTGAGGTGCGGGGCGACCTTGTTGTCGAACACCGACAGCGCGGAGCCGATCGCCATGTGCATGTCGAGGTACTTGTAGGTGCCCAGCCGCCCGCCGAAGATCAGGTTGCGGTCCTTGGCCTCGGCCTTGGCGCGCTCGCGGTAGCGCTCGAGCTTGGCCCGGTCCTCGGGGGTGTTGATCGGGTAGTACGGCTCGTCGTCGTCCTTCGCGAAGCGGGAGAACTCGCGGAAGATGACCGTCTTGTCGGCCGGGTAGTGCTTGCGCTCCGGGTGGAAGTGCCGGAACTCGTGGATCCGGGTGTAGGGCACTTCCTCGTCGTTGTAGTTGACGACCGAGGTGCCCTGGAAGTCGCCGGTCGGCAGCACTTCCTGCTCGAAGTCGACGGTCCGCCAGGACAGCCGGCCCTCGGCGTAGTCGAAGTAGCGGTCGAGCGGTCCGGTGTAGACGGTCGGGGTGCCGGCCGGGATCCGCTCGCGGACGTCGAAGTAGTCGACGTCGAGCCGGACCTCGATGTTGTGGTGCGCGGCCATCTTCGTAAGCCACGCGGTGTAGCCGTCGACCGGCAGGCCCTCGTAGGTGTCGTTGAAGTACCGGTTGTCGAAGTTGTAGCGGACCGGGAGGCGCGTGATGATGTTGGCGCCGAGCTCCTTGGGGTCGGTCTGCCACTGCTTGGCCGTGTACCCGCGGACGAACGCCTCGTAGAGCGGGCGGCCGATCAGCGAGATCGCCTTCTCCTCGAGGTTCTGCGCGGCGTCGGTGTCGATCTCGGCGGACTGCTCGGCGATGAGCTTGCGGGCCTCGTCCGGCGTGTGCGACTTACCGAAGAACTGGTTGATGAGCGCCAGGTTCATCGGGAACGCGTAGACCTGGCCCTGGTACTTGGCGAACACCCGGTGCTGGTAGCCGGTGAACTCGGTGAACTGGTTGACGTAGTCCCACACCCGCTTGTTGGACGTGTGGAACAGGTGCGCGCCGTAGCGGTGCACCTCGATACCGGTCTCCGGCTCCGGCTCGGAGTAGGCGTTGCCGCCGATGTGCGGCCGGCGATCGAGCACCAGCACCCGCTTGTCCAGCTGGGTGGCGACCCGCTCGGCGATGGTCAGCCCGAAGAACCCGGAGCCGACGATGACGAGGTCGTAGCCGGAGTAGCTGCCGGCTGCGTTCGCTGGCGCGCTGCCCTGTGTCGATGGTTCACTCGCAAGCTCGTTCACGGGCGTCGAGATTACCTGCGTCGCTCTGTCAGGTGGCACGCACCTGCTCGGCGCGGCGGTGGGCCGGACACGCGAGAACCCCCGCGCTGTGGTCAGCACGGGGGTTCTGGCTCCCCTACACCCCTTGAATCCCCTTGATCCCTCCGGCTTGACGCCTCGCAGACAAAGACGCGCGGGCCCCCGGCGGCGTTCCGTGCCGTAGGTCACTTCTGGAACCGGTAGGCGGCGATCAGCGGCGGGTCGCCGACGCTGCTGAGGAGGTACTCGCCGGTGATCGCGGCCGGCGGGTAGGGCAGGTTCCTCGCGACGACCCTGCCGCGGCGGTCGAGCGCGACGAAGTGCCGGCTGTCGCCGGCGACGAGGTGGTCCGGGCCGACCAGGCGGACGGCCTGCGACCGGTAGTCGCCGCGGAGGGTCTCCACCCGGCGGCCGGCGACCCGGAACGTCTCGATGTCCAGGGCGCCGGAGTCCTCCACGACGGCGCATGCCACCAACGTCCGGCCGTCAGTGGCGCAGCTGTCCTCGACCGGCGCGGCGCCGACCTCGTGCACGCGCCGGCCCGTGCGGGCGTCCACCACCCACCGGCCGCGCTCGGGGCGGCCGGTGCGGAACCCGTCGACGAGCACCACGTCGCCCGCGGTCAGCGTGACCCGGGCGGGCGCGAGGTCGGCCAGGGTCCAGGCCGGCGCGCCGGTGGCGAGGTTCCACGCGGCCACCGTGCCCTCGGTCGGCGGGCCGGTCCGCCGCACGCCGCGCACGGTCTCGCCGACCACCACGTCACCGGCGATCGCGTAGGGCCACAGGCCGGTCCGCTCCCAGAGCGGGCCTCCCCTGCCGACGTCGAGCGCGACCACCCGGGCGCCGCCGACCATGACCAGCGCGCGCCGGTCGTCGGCGGTCACCAGGTCGAGCGGCCCGGCGAGCTCGCGGCGCCACGCGACCGAGCCGTCGGCCGCGGCCAGCCGCGCGATCCCGGTCCGCGGGCCGGCGCGGTACCGGACGAGGACGCCGTCGCCGACGAGCAGCCCACCGCCGTCGTAGGTCCCCGTGGTCCCCGTGGTCCCCGTGGTCGCCGGGCCGCCCGGCAGCGCGGCGCCGGTGCGCACGGTCCAGCGAGGTTCCCCGGTGCGGAGGTCGACCAGCGACAGCTCGCCCGGCCGGTACATCAGCACGGTGCCGTCGCGCACCGAGAGGTGTTCCGGCGCCGCCAGGGCGCCCAGCCGGCTCCACTCGGGCTCCTCGTCCAGCAGCACCGGCACGGGACGCGGGGCGGGCGCGACCGTCGGCCCGGGCTGCTGCCGGCCGGGGTCGTCGGTGACGACCAGCGCGACGGCCACCGCGGCCACCGCCACGAGCGCCCCGACCGCGCCGAGCACGGTCCTGTTCATCCCGACTCCGGCCTAGCGGTGCGGAAGCACGTCGGCGGCGACCTTCTCCAGGACGCCCAGCCGCCCCGCGTAGACGCCGTCCGGCCGCGGCCAGTGGGTGACCAGGTCGGTGAAGCCGAGCTCGGCCGCGCGGCCGAGCACCTCGCGGAAGTACGCCACGCTCGACAGCGAGTACCTCGGCCCGGCGTCGACGGACAGGTAGCGGCGCACCTCGGCCCCGTCGCGGCCGGCGGCGGCAAGCTTGTCGTCGAAGGTCTTGGCCAGCTCGGCGACGCCCTGCCACCAGGCGTCACCCGAGCCCTCGCCGGTGTCCTCGCGGCGGCCCGTGGTGACCCAGCCCTGGCCGAACCGGGCGGCGAGGCCCATCGAGCGCGGGCCGTTGGCGGCGACGACGAACGGCAGCCGCGGGTGCTGGCGGCAGCCGGGCGCGGAGCGGGCGTCGACCGAGGTGTAGAACTCGCCGCTGATCGAGGTCCGCTCGTTGGTGAGCAGCGAGTCGAGCTGCTCGACGAACTCGGCGAAGCGGTCCACCCGGGCCTTGGGCGCGAGCCCCTCGCCGCCGAGCACGACGTTGTCGTAGCCCGCGATGCCGCCCGAGCCCACGCCCAGGATCATCCGGCCGCTGGACACGTCGTCGAGGGTGAGCAGGCTCCGGGCGAACGGCACCGGGTGCCGGAAGTTGGGCGAGGCGACCAGGGTGCCCAGCCGGATCCGGCGGGTGACCATGGCGGCCGCGGTGAGCGTGGGGACCGCGTCGAACCACGGGCCGTCGACCAGCGAGCGCCAGCCGATGTGGTCGTAGGTCCAGGCGTGGTCGAAGCCGTAGGTCTCGGCGGCCCGCCACTTGGGCTCGGCCAGCAGCCAGCGGTACTCGGGGAGGATCACGATGCCGACGCGCACGTTCGCCCACGCTAGCCGATCAGTACGGGTAGTACCCCTGCGGCGGCTGCTGCGGCGGATATTGGCCCGGGGGCTGCGGCGGGTAGCCGCCCTGGGCGAGCTTGCGCTGGTAGCCCCGCATGGTGCGGGCCGTGTGCGGCAGCAGCACGAGCACCGTGGCCGTGGCCCAGAGCAGGAGGGACACCAGGACCATCGCGATGTACTTGCCACCGCCGTCGGCGAGCAGCTTGATGATCGCGTAGAGGTAGTACACGGTGACCACGCCGCCGACGAAGCCGAGCACCCAGCGCACGAAGTCGAGGCGGGCGAACAGGACGAGCGCGAAGGTGAGCGTGGTGCAGGCGACCGACATGGTGACCGAGATGGCGAAGTCGAGGTTGCCGGTGACGTCCGCGGAGAACGCGGCGCCGACCAGCGCCACCAGCATGTCGACGTTGTCCGCGCTGCCGTCCCAGCCGATGATCGCGGTGATCAGGGCGAGCACCCCGCAGATCAGGAACAGGCCCGCGCAGAGGTAGGCCAGTGCGTTGCTCTGCGGCCGGGGCCCGTAGCCGCCGTATCCCGGTCCGTAGCCACCCGGCTGCGGTCCGTACGGCTGGGGGTAGCCCGGTTGTGGTCCATAACTCACGAACCGAACCGTAGTCGAAGGACGCCGACCTCAGCAGGGAAGATGGACAACGTGGACAGACCGAAGCTGGTTGCCTCAGACGTGGACGGGACGCTGCTGGACCCGCTCGAGCGGGTGACGCCGCGGACCGCCGGGGTGGTCGGCCGGGTGGTCGCGGCCGGCGTGCCGTTCGTCCTCGTGAGCGGCCGGCCGCCGCGGTGGATCCCGCCGGTGGCGCGGGCGGCGGGGCTCACGGGCTACGCGGTGTGCGCGAACGGGGCCACGGTCTACGACATCGCCTCCGGCGAGGCGCTGTCGGTGCACGACCTGGCGCCGGTGGTCCTGCACGACGTGACGCACGCGGTGCGCGGGGTGCTGCCGGACATCCGGGTGGCCACCGAGCGCACCTCGGTCGGGCCGTCCCCGCTCGCCGCGTTCGCCACCGAGCCGGGCTTCCGGAACCCGTGGGGAAACCCGAACGGCATGGACGGCGAGAACCCCGAGGTGCCCACCGCCGAGGTGCTGGGTCATCCGGCCACCAAGCTGATGATCCGGCACTCGGGGCTGACGAGCCAGGAGCTGGCCGCGGCGGTGTTGTCGGTGCTGGACGGCGCGGCCCTGGAGGTCACGTACTCGACCAACCGGGGGCTGATCGAGGTCTCCGCGGCCGGGGTGACCAAGGCCACCGGCCTCGCCGAGGTGTGCGCCATGGTCGACGTGCCGTCCTCGCGGGTGGTCGCGTTCGGGGACATGCCCAACGACGTCCACATGCTGCGCTGGGCCGGCCACGGCGTGGCGATGGCCAACGCCCACCACGACGTCCTGGCGGCGGCCGACGAGGTCACCGCGCCCAACTCCGAGGACGGCGTGGCGCAGGTCCTCGAGCGCTGGTTCTAGGCGGCGATCCCCGCACCGTGCGTGCCATGCTGGGGCATGGCCGACCCGCGGACCCTCGTCGTCATCCGGCACGCCAAGTCGGACTGGGGCCAGGGGCTGCCCGACGAGCAGCGGCCGCTCAACGAGCGGGGCCGCCGGGACGCGCCCGCCATCGGCACGTGGCTCGGGGACAACACGGGGGGCATCGACCTCGTGGTCTGCTCGACCGCGGCCCGGGCCAGGCAGACCTGGCGGCTGGCGGCCGCGGCGCTGGAGCCGGCCCCGGCCGTGCGGCACGACGAGCGGGTCTACGCGGCCGGTCCGCAGGACCTGATGTCCGTACTGGACGAGCTGGCGGACGACGTCGCCACCGCCGCGCTGGTCGGACACAACCCCGGCCTCACCGAGCTGGTGGACGTGCTGACCGGCCAGGCGGTGCAGCTGAAGACGTCGGCGGTCGCCGTGGTGCGGTGGGAGGGGACCTGGGCGGACGTGTGGGCCCGGCGCGCCGCGCTGGTCGCACACGCCACGCCCAGGGGATGAGCAGGAGCTACTCGGGTTCCTTGACCGAACGCAGCGCTATGGGCGCGCCGGCCAGGTCCTCCTCGTTGCAGAGCAGCTTCACGTCGTAGTAAGGGGAGCCCTCACTGTCGTCGTAGTCGAGGTGGATGGCGATCACGTCGACAGGCTCACCGAGCCATTCCTGGGTCCGGCGCAGCCACGCGGCGGAGCGTTCCAGGGCCGTGGGGAGGTCGTCGTCGCGGAACTCGACCGGGCGGTAAGGGACGCCGTAGACCTGGTCCTCCTGGTGAGGGGGCTTGGGCAGGTCGACTGAGACACCGGCATCGTCGAGGTCGAGTGCGATGGATCGGGGCTGTTCACTAGCGAGCTCGCTCACCCTACGAGCGTCTCCCAGCACGTGACCGCCCGCAACCCTTCTAGTGCGCCGAGTGTGGTCCATGTGGTTGACTGTGCCCTGGTCGTGATTTCTTGAGTTCGTGTTCGACACGGTCGCAAGACGCGTTGCGGGCGCGCGGGTTAGCTCCAGGTTGAGTCGCCGTCTGGAACCGACCAAGGTTGTCGCAACCGCGGCGGCTTGTGATTAGTTGTTTTGGAGAACGTAGTGGCACAGGGAACTGTGAAGTGGTTCAACTCCGAGAAGGGCTTCGGCTTCATCGCGCCGGACGACGGCAGCGCCGATGTCTTCGTCCACTACTCGGAGATTCAGGGCAACGGCTTCCGTAGCCTGGACGAGAACCAGCGCGTGGAGTTCGAGATCGGCCAGGGTCAGAAGGGCCCGCAGGCCACCGGGGTTCGCGCGGTCTGATCTTCCATCACGACACTGAGGGCCACCCGGGTTACTGACCCTGGTGGCCCTCAGTGCATGTAAGAGGCTGCATGTAAGCGGGTACGACGCTCAGCTCTCGAAGTACTTGCGCCACGCCTCGACCGAGGTGAGCTCGGGCAGCGCGGCCTTGTACTGCTCGACGAGCTTGGGCCACTCCGCGGTGAGCCGCCGGTAGTTGTGCGCGGTCCGCAGGGCCAGCTCGCGGAACACCTTCGGGTCCCGCCTGCGGAACGCGACCCCGCTGCCGTCCGCGTTGGACACCGTGGCGCTGTCGAGGTTGCCCAGCAGGAACCACAGCGCGCCGCTGGCCGGGACGTTCACCTGCGGCCGCTCGGTGGCCGTCGAGTCCGGGGCACGCAGGTTGTGCATCAGCGCCTTGCCGGCCCGCAGCGCGACCCTGGCCGGGTGCACCGGCGGGCGCAGCATCTGCTCGGCCTTGACCATGTCGAACGTCGGCGGCGGGAACTCCCGGGCCGAGGGCAGGAACTGGGCGTCGGTGTACTGCTTGCGGATCTGCTGGACCTCCGGCAGGCCGGTGGCCAGCATGTCGAACAGCCGCTCCGGGCCGGCCATGAAGTCCTCGATCGCCTTCATCTCCAGCGCGACCGTGGAGTACTCCATCGACAGCAGCCGGCGCACCGACGCGCGGGCGCCCTGCAGCAGCAGCGTCTTGCGCATGTCGTACGGGCTGTGCAGCGCGGCCATGATGAGCCGGTTGCGCAGGTGGAAGTAGACGGTCCAGTCCTTGGTGTCGTTCTTGTCCGTCCACGGCTCGTGCCACACGGCGGAGCCGGGGAGGGTGACCGTCGGGATGCCGCCCGCCAGCGCCCGCAGCGAGTACTCCGAGTCGTCGACCTTGATGAACAGCGGCAGCGGCAGGCCCGTGCGCTCCACGACCTCGCGCGGGAACAGGCACATCCACCAGCCGTTGTAGGTGGCGTCGATGCGCTTGTGCAGCGCGCGGGTGTCACGCAGCGAGTGCTGGCCGAAGTCGTGGTTGGTCACGGCGCCGGGCGCGCCGCGCCACACGCAGGCGGACAGGTCCACGACCTCGCCCATGGTGTGCAGCCGGGACTTGGCCTGCAGGTTGAGCATCTGGCTGCCGACGATCACCGGCTTGGCCGCGGCCCGCGCGAACGCGTTGGACCGCAGGATCGAGTCGGGCTCCAGCGCGATGTCGTCGTCGAGCAGCAGGATCTGGTCGACGACGCCGGGCTTGGTGTGCTCGATCGACTCGTACAGCGCGCGGGTGAAGCCGCCGGAGCCGCCGAGGTTGCCCTGCTCGATGACCTCGAGCCGGTCGCCGAGCAGCTCGCGTGCCTCGGCGAACCGCGCGTGCTCGCGGATCTTGCGGCTGCCCTGGTCGGCGACGAAGACCTTGCTGATGACGTCGAGGACCGCCGGGTCCGCACCGAGCGCCAGCAGCGACTGCACGCAGTCGTCGAGCCGGTTGAAGGTGGTGATGCCGACCGCGAGCTTCTGCACGGGCAGCGGCTCGTCGGAAAGCCATGCGGCGTCGGCTACCTCGAGGGTGCGGCTCTCGGTGAACACGTCGAACCAGAGCCAGCCGCCGTCCTCGAACGGGGCCAGGCTCAGCCGGAACTCCAGCGTCCGCCACTTCTTCTCGGCGTGCACCGGCTCGCCCTGCAGGTGGACGATGTCGCCGTTGGGCTTGGACCGGTAGACCTCGACCCGGCCCGCGCCGCGGACGTTGAGCCGCAGCGTCACGTGGTCGACGCGGGTCCAGCGCTTCCAGTAGCTGGCCGGGAACGCGTTGAAGTACGACGCGAACGACACCCGCGCCGATGCTGGCACGACGACGTCCCGGCGGCCGGCGACCTGGCTGTGCGTGCCGTCCGGCTCGTCCAGGTACAGCGGGCGCACGTCCAGCGGGTCGGTGTCCCTGGGCAGGATGACCCGCTGCAGCACCCTGTTCGGGTCCAGCCGCGCGTCGGGTTCGGTCGCCTGCTCGGCCACGTTGCTCCTCCTGGGGTTGGGCCTAGGCCTGCCGGTCGGCGACCAGGTTGAACTCGTTGTAGGTGAAGTGCTTGCCCGCCAGGCGCGGCAGCGGGAACGAGAGTGCCTTCGTCCGCGCGAAGCCGAGCTGGCGGGCCACGTCGGTGAGCGCGTCGAAGTCGGCGAACTCGACGTGGGTGCTGTCGCTGGCGTACCCACGCTCCTGCGGGCAGATCAGCACCAGCCGCGCGCCGGGCGCGAGGTAGTCGAGGTAGCCGGAGAGGATCTTGACCGCCTCGGCCCGGGGCATGTGCTCCACGAGGTGTGCGGCCAGCATGCCGCCGAACCGGCCCGGCTCGGCGTACTCGCTCTCGCCGAACTCGTCGACCGTGAAGGCGGTGAGCCCGCGCCGGCGGCACTCGGCGATCGAGTGCTCGTTGTGGTCGACCCCCACCCCCCGCGGCGCCAGGTGCGACAGGCACCGCCCGATGCCGCACCCCACCTCGAGAACCTCGCGGTCGCCGAACAGACGACGGATGTTCCACCGGTAGGGCCGCTGCACGTCCAGCACCCGCTTCCAGAGCGGCTGCGAGATGCGCTTGAGGCGGTCGGTGTACTCCTCGCCCTCGGTCGATTCAAGGGAAGCCATGCTCGGCATGGTATCCACCCACATCGGACGCCCTCGGTCGCGCCCATGGCCGGGGCCGAGACCGTCGATGACACGCTCCGTGCGCGGGTCGGCGCGGAGGGCAACCGGCCGGCCCGCGGGCGACGCGCTCGGGGGCGTGCACGTGGAGGCTGGTGAGCGCGAAATCGCGCTGCGCTACAGTCCACGCGGCAGAACAACGGGTATCTGGCTGTCGGCGGCCGCGGCGCTGCTGCTGATCGTGGCCGGAGTGCCACCCCGGTTCTGGCGCAGGCGCAGCCCCTGGCGCCGAGCGGCGCGGAGTGGAACCAATACGAGCGACGACCGACCCGATCCGGCGTCTGGAGTTGGACAGTGAACGCAAGCCAGCACACGAGCCTCGGCGCGACCGCCCCGGAGGGCGGCGGCGAGAACACGCTCGATGCCACGGTGGTGCTCCCCTGCTACAACGAGCAGGAGCATGTGCTCGACGAGATCAAGCGCATCTGCGGCGCGATGGACGCGAGCGGCATGTCCTACGAGCTGCTGGTCATCGACGACAAGTCCACCGACAGCACGCTGAAGGTGCTCCAGGAGGCGCTGCCCCAGTTCCCGACGATGCGGCTGATGCCGTTCCGGCGCAACGGCGGTTCCGGCACGGCGCGCCGCATCGGTACCCGCGAGGCGTACGGCCGCATCGTGGTGTGGACCGACGCGGACATGACGTATCCCAATGAGCGGATCCCCGAGTTCATCCAGTACCTGACCGACAATCCGGATGTGGACCAGGTCGTGGGCGCGCGGACCAGCGAGCAGGGGACGCACAAGGTGCTGCGCGTGCCGGCGAAGTGGGCCATCCGCAAGATCGCCGAGCTGCTGGCGGGCACCAAGATCCCGGACCTGAACTCGGGCCTGCGCGCGTTCCGCCGTGAGGTCGCGCTGCCGTACATGCGGCTGCTGCCCCCAGGCTTCAGCTGCGTCACGACGATCACCATGTCGTTCCTGTCCAACCAGCACCCGGTGGACTACGTGGCGATCGACTACGCGAAGCGGGCCGGCGTCAGCAAGTTCCACTTCGTGAAGGACGCGTACCGCTACATCCTGCAGGTGCTGCGGATGGTGATGTACTTCAACCCGATCAAGGTGCTGATGCCGCTGGCGCTGACCTTGTTCGTGGCCGGTGCCGCCAAGGGCGTCGTCGACATCATCAGGTACGAGTTCCGAATCACGACGAACGCGATGCTGGTGCTGGTGACGGCGTTGATCATCGGCTCGATGGCGTTGCTGGCAGACCTGATCGTCCGATCGCGAGACGACAGGTAGCAAGAGGACGGAGACGGCCCGCGCTCCCGAAAGGGGGAGAGCGGGCCGTTTCGGCTTCTGGCCGGCGACGATGCGAAGTGAGCGTCGAGTGAGAATCGCGGCCCACCCGAGTGACGGCCGTGGCCTGGGCGACGCCTCCCAGAGGTCGGCCAACCTCCGTCGTGAGCGAGGTTGGCCGAGCCGTCCTCGTTGCGGGAGCTGATCAGCACGACCGGCGTGCCGAAGTACAGGACCTGCGGAGGCGTGACCTGATGCAGGACATCAACGATGCCGAGCGGGAAAGCCCTGAGCTGGCCGGAATCAACCGCGGCGTTGGTCCATCTTGTACAGCCGGCGCCAGTTGTCGCGGCTGGTCAGCTGGGGCACGGCGGCCCGATACTCCTCGCGCAGGCCCGGCACCTCGGCGATCAGCCGGCGGACGAGCCGCGCGGTCTGCTTGGCCAGCTTCACCGTGGTCTCGCGGTCCCGCCGCCGCAGCCGGACGCCGCCCTGCGAGCCGTCCGTGACGACGACCGTGTCGAACTGGGACACGTGCCACCACGTCGCGTCCTTCTGCGCCACCGCGCCGACCGGGTGGACCGTGCGGCCCATCGCCAGGTACGCGAGCCGCTTGAGCATGACCAGCCGGTTGCGGCTCGGCTTGGGCCCTGCCTGCACCAGCGGGATCGCGCCGGGCTTGAGGCCGGGGACGTCCGAGGCCGGATGCATCACCGTGTCCGGGTACTCGGCCCGCACCGCGTGGATCTCCTTGGCGGCGCCGGCACCCCCGTCGTGCAGGAACTCAGGCCCGCGCAGGAAGTCCTCGACGCCCTTGAGAATGGTGGCCGCGAGGCCGTACTGCATGGTCAGCAGGTACCGGCTGATCCGCGAGGTGATGACCCGGGCGGTGTGCTTGGGGTCGATCTCCGCGTGCAGCGTGCTGACGATCAAGGAGTTGCGGACCGCGAAATACTCGTTCCACTTGTCCGCGTCCTTCCAGTCGAAGTCCGCGTGCCACAGGCCGGCGCCGGGCAGGGTGACCGTGGCGAAGCCCTTGGCCCGCGCCCGGTAGCCGTACTCGACGTCGTCCCACTGGAAGAACAGCGGCAGCGGCAGGCCGATCGCGGCCACGACCTCGGCCGGGATCAGGCAGGACCACCAGGCGTTGTAGTCGGCGTCGACCCGCCGGTCGCCGCGGTTGGGCTTGCCCGTGGGCACGCCGTCCTCGTCGAGCTCCTCACCGAGCAGGTCCACGTCGTCCAGCGCGTTCCGGACGACCTTGCCCGGCACGAGCTGGGCGAAGTCGGCGTACTCGGCGCCGGCGAGCAGCACGGTGGGGTGCAGCAGCCGCAGCATCTGGCCGCCGACGATCGTGGGCTCCGGCGTGCGGTTGGCGAACGCGGTGAGCCGGATGGCGATCTCGGGCTCGCACAGCACGTCGTCGTCCATGAACAGGAGGTTGGCGTGCTCGGCCTCCTTGTTGACCCGGCCGGCCTCGGTGACCTCGTACATCCCCCGGCCGAACCCGCCGGCACCGCCGAGGTTGGGCTGGCGCAGGTACTGCAGCCGCCCGTCGAGCGCCTTCTCGATGTCCGGGAACGCCGGCCGCGACGCGACCGTGTCGGTGCCCTGGTCGACCACGTAGATGGCGTCGAGCACGTCGAGCGTCTCGGCGTCGCCGGCCAGGGACTGCAACGTCTTCGTGCAGTCGTCGGCGCGGTTGTACGTGCAGATGACCACCGCGGTGGGGCGCAGCCGGTGCGGCGAGGCCACGGTCCAGCGCAGCCGCTCGACCACCAGGTCGTCGTCACCGGTGGAGAGCTGGACCCACAGGAAGCCGCCGTCGACGAACTTGTCGAGCACCGTGGTGAGCGTGACCGTCTGGCCGCGCAGGTCCTCGACGTCGCGGGCGGCGACCGTGCGGGTCTCGCCCTCGATGTCGGACGCGACAAGCGAGATGCGGCCCGAGCCGGTGACCGTGACCTCGACGTCGACCGAGTCGACGACCGTCCAGCGCTGCCAGTAGCTGGCCGGGAAGCGCCCGAAGTAGGTGTCCATGCTGACCTCGGAGCCGGCGTGGACGACGAGGCGCTGGCGCTCGCGGACCGCGTTGCCGAACAGGACCTGCGCGTACAGGTCGTCCGGGCAGACCGGGTCGGGGCCGCGGAAGAGGCCGCGCTGGGCGACGAGCCGGCCGCTGGGTGCGTGCTCGACGAGCCGCGCCTCGCCCTCGGCTGCCGGCTGCGCGGGTGCTGCGTCGCTGGTGGTCGGGCTGCTGGCGCGCATTCGAGTTCGTTCCTCCAGGGGGCTTCGTCTGGTCGGCAGCCTACCTGCGGCCAAGTATCTGATCACTGTTAGGTCACGACCGGCGGGCCCGTCGCCGGGCTTCTACCGGACGGCGAGGGAGTTCGACCCGCCCGCGCCGATCGCGCTCACCCCGGTCAGGCCGGGCACCTGGGTGGGGCCGCTGCGCGGGGTGTTCGGGCCGGGCACGCCGAGCTGGCCGACGTCGTTGGCACCGAACGCCCAGACCGTGCCGTCGCTCTTGCGCACCTGCGCGAAGTCGACACCGGCGACGACGTCGGTCACGTCCACCAGGTTGGGCACGAGCACCGGCGCGGCCGCCCCGCCACCGAGGTCGCCGCCCCAGCCGAGCTGGCCCTTGTCGTTGCTGCCCCACGACACGAGCCGGCCCTCCGCGGTGACCGCGTAGCTCGCCGTGCCGCCGCCGGGGGCGATCTTGGTGACCCCGGCCAGGCCCGGCACCTTCACCGGCGACACCGCGACGCAGTTCGGGCCGGCCGGGTTCGGGTAACAGGCGTCGCCGCCGGGCGTGCCGAGCCCGAGCTCGCCCTCCGCGTTCCAGCCCCACGCCCAGACCGTGCCGTCGGACCTGATCGCGTACGCGGCGTTCAGCGTGGCCTCGATGTCCACCACGCCGTCGAGCCCGGGTACCTGGACCGGCACGTCGGCGCGGCAGCCCGCGGCCACCGGCACCAGGTCGCAGCCGGTGCCGTACTGGCCGTTGCCCAGCGAGGCGCCGTTGGCGCCCCAGGCCCAGACCGTGCCGTCGGCGCGCAGCGCGTACCCGGTGCTGTAGCCCGCGGCGATGTCGACCACGTCCGCCGGGAGCGAGACCTCGGTCGGGTTGGCCGTGTTCTGGTGCACGTAGTCACCGATCGAGCCGTCCTCGCCGTACCCCCAGGCGAGCACCCGGCCCGAGGCGTCCCGGGCGTAGGCGGTGTAGGCACCGGACACGATCTGCTGGACGCCGGTCAGGTCGGGCACCCGGTTCGGCGCCGGGCCCGAGCCGTACGGAAGGCCGTTGCCGAGGCCCATGAGCTCGTTGGAGCCCCAGGCCCAGACCGCGCCCTCGGCGTCCACGGCGTACCCGTTGAGCAGGCCGGCGGTCACCGCGGTGACGCCGGAGGGCCCGTCGAGCCTGCCCGGGGCGGCGGAGAAGCCGCCGGTGGTGCCGACCCCGAGCTGCCCGTCGAGGTTGTCGCCCCAGGTGTGCACGCAGGCCGCGGCGCACGCGGGCGGCGCGGGCGCGAAGTAGCCGGCGAGGTCGGTGATCAGGTTCGCCCGCCCCGCGTTGTTGTAGAAGCTCACCTGCAGCGGGCCCGGGCTCAGCCGCACGGTGGTCAGGTTCGACGCGGTCTGGCCGGCGACCAGGTTCAGGTTGGACACCCCCGGCCGCGAGGTGTCCGCCGGCCACGCGGTCAGGTAGGTCGACCGCGTGCCCGCGAGGCCGGTGAGGTTGAACACCGCGGCCGTGGCCGCCGTCGGCAGCTCCGTGGCGAAGGTGAGCGTGCCGAAGGCTCCGCCGTCGAGCCCCTGGTTGCCCGGCCGGGAGTCGAAGAGCCGCTTCGGGGTCAGCTGGTAGAACGCGCCGCCCCGGGTCGGGTCGTAGTAGCCGGCCAGGTCGGCCATCAGGTGGGTCGTGCCCGCGTTGTTGAAGAAGTTGACGCCACGGTTCGTGCCCAGCGGCACGGTGACCTGGTTCGGCGTGACCTCGCCGGCGACGAGGTTCAGGTTCGACGCGTTCGGGCGGGCGGCGCCGGTGGGCCACGCGGTCACGTAGGTGGCCGCGGTCGGCGTGACGCCGGTCAGGTTGACCGTGACCGCGGTGGCCGTCGCCGGCACCTGGCCGGCCAGGCTCACCGTCCGGCTGGCGCCAGGGCCCAGCGGCAGGTTGGCGACCTTGGTGTTGAGCACCCGGACCGGGTTGACCGCGGTGTACCGGGAGCCGGCACCCGGCGCGTAGTAGCCGGCGAGGTCGGCGAGCAGGTTGGTGTTGCCGGCGTTGTTGTAGAGGTCGACGCCGCGGTTCGCGCCGAGCCCGACGGTCACCGCGTTCGGCCGGGTGGTCCCCGCGCCCACGTTGATGTTGGAGACGTTGGGGCGCGCGGAGGCGGCCGGCCAGACCGTCACGTAGGTCGCCGCGGTCGTCACCGAGGTCACGTTCAGCACCACGGCGGTCGCGTCGGCCGGGACCCGCGGGCTCAGGTCCAGCCTGATCGTCCCGCGGGCGGGCACCGGGCGTTTCGGGGCGCCGATGCCGTTGCGGGTGTCGAGCACGCGCACCGGGGTCTGCGCCGTGAACCCGGAGCCGCCGGACCCGACGGCCGTGGCCGCGGGTTCCGCCGCCTTCGCGTTCGCGGCCGGCGCGTCGGCCGCCTGCCGGTCGAGCGTGCCGGCGGCCGCCGCGCTCCTGGCGGCGGGCAGGCTCAGCGGCCGGAACGCCCCGTCCGTCACGGCCGGCAGCGCCCGCGCCCCGGGTGCCGCCGCGCCGGCGGCCGGGCCCGACCCGGCGGCCAGCGCGGCCGCGAGGCCGAGCAGCGCGACGACGCTCCTACTTCCCTGCCGCAATGCCGTGCTCCTTGAACCTTCTCAGTAACGCCGGTCGGTCACCTGGTGGGTGGCGGCGTTGTAGACGATGTAGCCCCACTGGAAGTTCGACCGCCTGCCGCCCGCGACCGCGTACTCGTCGCTCGTCGGGTAGCCGAGGTAGGACCGCTCCCAGCCCAGCTGCGCCCACCGGGTCCGGATGCCGCCCTCGACGCTCCACGCGCCGGTGCCGGAACTCCAGAAGATCGAGCCGCGCTGGAAGTGGTTGTAGACGCCCCTGCCGTCGAGCAGCCGGGTCTCGTCGGTGGTCGGGAAGCCGAGCCTGGCCGCGCCGCCGAGCGCGTTCCACTTGGCCAGGATCGCGCCGGTCAGCTCGTGCGCGCCCACGCCGGGCACGTAGAAGATGGACCCGCTCTGGAAGTGGCTGTAGCGCCCACTCACCGCGCCGGCCTCGTCGGTCCGCGGGTAGCCGAGCCGGGACTTGTCCGCGCCGAGTGCCCAGTACCGCTGGAAGATCGCGCCGGCGACCGGGTGCGTGCCCGCGTTCGGGTGCCAGTAGAAGCCCTGCCCGCCGGCCAGCAGGTTGAACGCGCCGCCGTTCGCACCGGCCGTCTCGTCGGTGGTCGGCAGCCCGTACCTCAGGTGCCCGCCGAGCTGGAGGTACCGGGTGAGGATGCCGCCGAACATCGCGTGCGCGCCGGTGGCCTGGGACCAGTAGATCCGGCCGCCGGCGTAGGTCCGCCAGCGGACCTTCGCGTCGCCCTGCTCGACGTCGGTCGGGGCGCCGAGCCGGCCCCGCACGGCCGCGTCGGCGTTGTAGCGCCGGTCGATCGGGGTCAGGTAGGTCACCTGGATGGTCTGGTCGGCGTCCGGCAGGGTCAGCTGGCGCACCCGGTCGGTGCTGCCGTCGCCCCACTTGTCGAACGTGGCGACGCCGTTGAGCGCGGCCTCCGGCGCGATGATCGTCAGCGGGGTGCCGACGGTGAACAGGCCCGAGTCGGTCTGCTCGGCGCCGATGGTGAAGCCGGCCGGCGCGTTGGTCTGGATGGTGACCCGGCGCTGCTTGGGGTGGACCACGAACGTCTCGGTGGTCGTCGCGCCCTTGCTGTCGGTCGCGATCGCGGTGACCTCGAGCCGGCTGTCGCCCGGGTGGCCGGCGAAGGACAGCCGGAACTGCGGGCCCTGCTGCTGGTCGCCCGGGTGCAGGTGGCAGTCGGTGACGTCGAGGCAGTGGTTCACCACCGACGACCAGCTCACCTGGACCGGGCCGTCCTCGGCGTCGGCGGCGGTGGCGTCGGCGGCGATGACCTCGCCGACCGCGAACGTGTGGTTCGGGTCGGGCGCCTGCATCGAGAGCGTGGGCGCGTGGTTGCCCGGGTAGATCGTCGCGTCGGCGGTGCCGGCCGCGCCGGCCGGGTCCTTGGCGGTGAGCCGGACCGTGAAGCTCTCGCCGGCCGGGTAGGTGTGGCTGGGTCGCGGCCCGGTCCCGGTGGTGCCGTCGCCGAAGTCCCAGGTGTAGGCCGGCTCGTCGCCGTTGGGGTCGGTGGTGTCGGTCGCGTCGAAGGCCACCGTGCGGGTCGCCGGGTCCACAGTGGACTTGATCACGGGGACCGGCGCGGCGTTGCCCGGCGCGTAGGTGATGCGGCGGATCTTGGCCGAGCCGATGTCGGCGTAGACGATGTCACCGCCGGTGGGCACGCTGCCGAACTTGACGGGCGCGCCGATGCCCGCGCCGAAGCCGCCCCCCTCCGGGGGCGTGGTCACCTGGCCGGCCGAGTTGTAGGCCATCGACCAGATCGTCTTGTCGGTGTAGTCGCCGAAGAAGTACCGGCCGCGATACTCCTGCGGGTAGGTCGTGCCGGTGTAGATCAGACCACCGGTGACGCTGCTGCCGCCGACGTGCGGGTAGGAGTACATCGGGCTCGTCGTGGTCTTGCCGGCGCACCCGGGCATGTCGCGCCAGCCCGCGGACTGCTCGTTGCCCTCCCAGCACGGCCAGCCGTAGGTGTTGCCGGGAGAGATGAGGTTGATCTCCTCGATGCGGCCGTTGCCGACGTCGCCGACGACCGGGCGGCCGGTGCCGGGCTCGAGGCTCACCCGGAACGGGCTGCGGAACCCGTTGGCGTAGACCATGCCGCGCACGGCGCGCGGGCTGGCGGCGTTGTAGTACGGGTTGCCCGGCACGCCGGAGCCGTCCGGCCGCAGGTGCAGGAGCTTGCCGTGCGGGTCGTCGTTGTTCAGCGCGCGCAGGGCGAGCGGGTCGGCGCCGCGCCAGTCGGAGTTGTCGCCGATGGTCACCCACAGCGTGCCGTCCTGGGCGGCGACCAGCCCGGAGATGCTGTGCACGTTGCTGTCGCCGGTGGTCTGCAGGATCGTCTGCTCGCCGGTGAGGCCGGTGGGCGTGCCGTCGGCGCCGGTGGTGACCGTCCACTTGGACAGCCGCAGCACGCCGAAGGAGCCGGAGCCCGCGCCGGTGCTCGAGACCGCGCGTGCCGAGTAGAGCGTCTTGCTCGTCTGGTAGTCGGGGGCGATGGCGATGCCGAGGAGGCCGAGGTCGCCGGTGCCGTTGGTCGCCATGGTGGCGATCTGGCGCGGCGTGCCCGTCCGGGGGACGTAGGTGACCTTGCCGTACTTGCCGGCGGCCAGGAGGCTCTCGTCCGGCAGGTAGACGAAGTCGGTCAGCATGTCGCCCGGGTCGGCGCCCGCCGGCGGGCGCAGGCCGGTGACGATGTCCCTGAGCACGAAGCCCGGCTTCAGCGACGGCGCCGCGGCCTCGGCCGACGGCGTCTGGGTGGCCACGACGACCCCGGCGACCGCCGCGAGGGCGGCCGCGAGCGCGACTAACCGACGTGGACCTGGCAAGACGACCCCCAAGGTGATGAACATCGATAACCCGACGTGGGTATCTGGCTTTCTCATCGCCTGATTGGGGATATTGTTTCGCCCAATCGTGTGATGGCGGACAAATTTAAGCGGATTGTCGCCATCGGTGCCGAAGGTGGTGGCACGCGGGCTCGGTGGGTGGCCGAGGGCAGCCGGTCACCTCGCGATCGCTATGGTGCGCGCGTGGTCCTCTCCATCGGCGACGCCGGCCTGATCCTGCTTTACCTAGCCGTTCTGTGGGTGCCGGGTGGGCTGCTCGGCCTGCTCGCGGGGCTGCGCGGGTGGACCCTCGCGGCGGCCGCACCGCTGCTCACCTACACGGTCGCCGGGCTCACCGGGCCGTGGTCGGACGCGCTCGGCATCCGCTGGTCGGGGTGGACGTTCCTCGGCGGGCTGGTGTTGTTCGCGGCCGTCATCCTCGGCGTTCGGCTGCTGAGTGGGCGTGGGCCGGCGTTCCAGGCCGGTTCGGTGTGGCCGTGGCGGGCGCAGCTCGGCGTCGGGCTGTGCGTGGCCGCCGCCCTCGTGATCTCGATCACCGCGATCGCGGGTGGCATGGGCGGCCTGTCGAGCATCCCGCAGGACTGGGACGCCGCCTGGCACGCCAACAACGTGCGGTGGATCGCCGACACCGGCGAGGGCGGCCTGTACTCGGCGAGCCAGCTCAACTGGTACGAGTCCAGCGCCGGGATCTTCTACCCGAACGCGTACCACCTGGTCGCGGCCATGGTCTACAAGCTGTCCGGGGCGTCGGTGGTGGCCGTGCTCAACGCGCACACGGTGCTCATCCCCGCGATCACCGCGCTCGTCATGGTCGCGGTGGTGCGCCGCTTCGGCGGCCGCGCGATGCTCGCCGGCACCACGGCGCTGGTGATCGTCGCGACGACCAGCTTCTACGACATGCTCTGGCGCGGACCGCTGCTGCCGTTCGCGACGGGTGTCGCGTTCACGCCGCTGCTGCTGGTGCTGATGACGGACCTCCTCGAGGTGCGCGCCGAGCGCGGCTGGCGGCAGGCGCTGCTGCCCGGGCTCCTGTTCGGGTTCGCCGCGGCCGGCCTGATCACCGTGCACTCGTCGGCGACGTTCAACGTGCCGCTGTTCGCCCTCTGTGTCTTCGCGGTGCGCTGGTGGCGGGCGCCGCGGCGGGCCGTTCAGGACATCGTCACGCTGCTGCCGTTCGCCGTGCTGATGGCGGTGCTCGCGGCGATGCAGCTGCAGGCCGCGCTGGGCAGCGGGGCGGACGTGCCCGGGGTGGACTGGCCCGCGCAGCACACGGTCGGCCATGCCATCGGCGACATCCTCACGTTCCAGCACGGCTCGGCGTTCCCGGAGTGGTGGCTCGCGGCCGCGCTCGCGGTCGGGCTCGCGTTCTTCGCCCGGCTCGGCGACCTGCGCTGGGTAGGCATCGCGGCGGCCGGGTTCGGGCTGCTGTTCGTCGTCGCGGCCGCCTACGACACCCCGTGGGCGAACGAGCTGACCCGGCCGTGGTGGAACGACCGGTGGCGGCTGATCGCGCTGACCGCGGTCCCGCTGGCGGTCATCGCCGCGCACGGTGTCGCCGAGACGCAGCGGATCGTGTCCGGCTGGGTGTCGGCGGCCGGCTCGCGGGTCGCGGTGGCCGGGCGGCCCGCGGTGGCCGGGATCGCCGCCGCCGTGGTGGTGCTGGCCGTGTTCGCCGTGCTGAGCAACGGGTTCTACGTCGGCCGCAACGAGCTGCGGATGGAGAACAACAGCGGCTCGCGCGGGCGGGCCGTGACGGCGGGCGAGGTCAAGGGCTACGAGGAGCTGGCGAAGATCGTGCCGCCCGGCGAGCGGGTGCTCAACGACCGCGGCGACGGGTCCGTGTGGATGTACGCGCTGGCCGGCGTGCACCCGGTGGCCGGCCACTACGACGCGACGCTCACCGGCCCCGACGCCAACCTGCTGGCGAACGAGTTCAACGAGTACGACACGAACCCCGAGGTCCGCGCGGCGGCCAAGCGCCTGCACGTGGGCTACGTGACGATCGGGCGCGGCTTCCTGCGCCCGGGCGTCACCCGCCAGCCGGGCCTGACGAACCTGCAGAACGTGCGGGCGTTGACGCTGGTCTACGAGTCCGACGACATCGTGATCTACCGCCTGAACGCCCCGGCCGACGAGGGCAAGGGCGACCAGGCCCGCTGACCGCTACCGGCCGGTCATCGCTCTGGGCGGGGCCGAGATCTTCGCCACCGCGGCAGTCGCGACGTTACCTGCCGCCGGTCGTGCGCGCGGGGGGCTTCGTCGCTATCGCGCCGCGCAGCATCGTGCCCGCTGGGCGCCAGCGGCGGGCGGCGAGGAGAGCCGACATCTTCGCCACCGCGTGCAGGCGGGAGGTCCAGTGCACGCGGGCCGCGCGCGCCGCGCGGGGCCAGCCTGCCGCGGTCATCATCTCCGCGGCCTCGGCGAAGTAGGCGCGTTCCTCGTCGAACCTGGAGCCCGTGTCCGCGGTGGCCGACGACAGGCTGGCCGCGTGCCGGCGGTACTCGATGCCCGGCTCGGTGAACAGCACCGCCCGGCCGCCATCGGCGAGGATGCGCAGGTACAGGTCCAGGTCCAGGACGATGTCGTAGCCCTCGCGGAAACCGTGACGCCGCAACGGGTCCCGGCGGAACGCCACGCTCGGGAAGTACATCCAGTTGCCGCCGAGCAGCGACGCGGCCAGCGGCTCGCCGCCGGTCAGCTGCCAGCCGCGCTCCCGGTCCGCGGCGCCGGCCGGGAGCTTCGTGAGCCGCTTGACGCGGTCGACCAAGGTGGTCGCCACCTGGCCGTCGTCGCCGATGACCACGGCGCCCGTGTGGATGAAGGCCGCCTCGGGGCACTGCGCGGCGACGTCGCGGACGCGGCCGACGAAGTCGGGCAGCAGCCGGTCGTCCGAGCCGAGGAGGACGACGAGGTCCGCGGCGGCCTCGTCGACGCAGCGCTGGAAGTTGCGGTTGATCCCCAGCCGGGTGGGGTTGGCCAGGTACCTGACCCGCTCGTCGCCCTGCTCGGTGAGCCAGGCCTCGAGCCCACCGCCCACCCCGTCGTCGATGACCGTCAGCCGCCAGTGCGGGTCGCGCTGCGCCAGCACGCTGCCGACGGTCTCGCGCACCAGCGCCCCGTCCCCGAACGCCGGCACCATGATGTCGATCCCGAGCTGCGCCCCGCTTGTCACGTCCCGGACGGTACCGGGGCACCGGCGCCGGGCGGACGCCGGTCGGCGGGGGCGGCGTGCGGGCCGCGCGGCCCGCACGTCGCCCCGTCGCTCACGGCACCACGGCCAGCGAGCTCGTCCCGCCGGCACCGATCGCCGTCACCCCTGACAGGCCCGGCACCTGCACCGGCTCGGTCGACGCGCTGGGCCGGCCGAGCTGGCCGTAGGTGTTGACGCCCCACGACCACACCGTTGCGTCCGAGCGCAGCGCCTGGGCGTAGCCCGGGCCGGCCGTCACGTCGACCACGCCGGTCAGCCCGGACACCGCGACCGGCGTCGTCGCGACGCAGTTCGGGGTGGACGGCGTCGGGCAGGAGCCGCCGGCGGTGCCGTTGCCGAGCTGGCCCGCGTTGTTCCAGCCCCACGCCAGCACGGTCCCGTCGGTCTTGACCGCGTACGTCGTGGACGAGCCGCCGTTGACGATCTTGGCGACGTCGGTCAGCCCGGGCACCCGCACCGGGGCGACGGCCACGCAGCCGGGCCCGGTCGGGCTCACGTCGTAGCACGCCGGGCCGCCCGCGGTGCCGATGCCGAGCTCACCCTCGGCGTTCCAGCCCCACGCCCACACCGAGCCGTCCGACTTCACCGCGAACGCGGCGTTCCAGGTCGCCGCGATGGACACCACGTCGGTCAGCCCGGAGACCTTGACCGGGACGCTCGACCGGCAGCCGGCGCCGACCGGCACCGTGTCACACCCGGTGCCGTAGCTGCCGTTGCCGAGCGAGCCGGCGTTGGAGCCCCACGACCACACGGTGCCGTCCGCCAGCAGCGCGTACCCCGTGGTGTAGCCACCGGCCACGGCGTTCGCGCTCTGCGTGAACGGCACCCGCACGGGCGCGGTCCGCACCGCCGTGGAGCCGTCGCCGAGCGAGCCGTCGCCGTTGTAGCCCCAGGCGTGGACGTCGCCGTCGGCGGTCCTCGCGTACGTGCTGTAGGTGCCGGTCGCCAGCTGGGTGACCCTGGTGCTCAGGTGCACGGGCACCGGAACGGCCGCCATGCCGTAGGTCCGGCCGACGCCGAGGCCCTGCAGGTCGTCGGCGCCCCACGCCCAGGCCTGGCCGCTCGAGTCCAGCGCGTACCCGTTGAGCGCGCCGGCGGTCACCGCCTGCACCCCGGACATCCGGTCCACCCGGCCCGGCGCGGCGGAGAACCCGCCGGTGGTGCCGACGCCGAGCTGGCCGGAGTCGTTGTCGCCCCAGGTGTGTACGCAGCTGACGCCGCACGGGGACGGCGCCGGCGCGAAGTAGCCGGACAGGTCCAGGAGGAAGTCGGCGTAGCCGTTCTTGTTGTAGACGTCGACCTCGTTGTTCGGGCCGAGCGCCACGGTCGTCAGGTTGGCCGCGGTCTGCCTGGCGACCAGGTTGAGGTTCGACGCGTTCGGCACGGCCCCGCCCGTCGGGTACGCGGTCAGGTACGTCGAGCGGGTCGCGTTGGTGCCGGTCAGGTTGAACACCACGGCGGTGGCCGCGTCGGGCAGGTCGGCTGCGAGGTTCATCGTCCCGATCCAGCCGGCGTCGAGGCCGTTGCCGGGCCGGGTGTCCAGCACCCGCAGCGGGCTCAGCTGGTAGAAGGGATCGCCCCGGTCGCTCGCGTAGTACCCGGCGACGTCGACGAGCAGGTTGGTGCTGCCGGCGTTGTTGTAGAAGCTCAGGCCGCGGTTCGCGCCGAGCGCCACGGTCACCTGGTTCGGCGTGGTCTGCCCGCGCGTCACGTTCAGGCTCGACGCGTTCGGCCGGGTGGAGCCGGCCGGCCAGGCGGTCACGTAGGTGTCGGTGGTGGGCGCGACCCCGGTCAGGTTGATCGTCACCGCGGTCGCCGTCGTCGGCACCACGCCGGACAGGTTCACCGTGCGGGTGACCCGCGCGCCGAGCGGGCCGCCGTTGTAGCGGCTGTCGAGCGCGCGGTTCGGTGCCAGCGGGGTGAACCGCGAGCCGGTGTTCGGCGCGTAGTAGCCGGCCAGGTCGGCGAGCAGGTGGGTGTTGCCGTAGTTGTTGTAGAGCTGGATGCTCCGGTTCGTGCCGAGCGCGACGGTCACCGCGTTGGGCCGGGTCTCACCCGCCCGCAGGTTGATGCTCGACACGTTCGGCCGGGCGCCGCCCGCGGGAAAGACCGTCACGTAGGTGGCCCCGGTCGGCGTCACACCGGTCACGTTGAGCACCACGGCGGTCGCCGTCGCCGGCACCCGGGAGGACAGGCCGAGCGTGATCGTGCCGTGCGTGGGCACGGGCTTGGCCGGCGCGCCGATCGCGTTGCGGGTGTCGAGCACGCGCACCGGCGACACGGCGGTGTAGGCCGAGCCACCCGAGGTGACCGCGACCGCCGGGCCGGCGGACCGGGTCCGGGCCAGTGGTTGCCCGGCGCCGCCGCGCGCGGCGGCCTTCCTGGCGTCCAGCACGCTGAGCGGCGTGACGCCGGGATCGGCCGCCGCGGGCAGCCGCACCTGGGCCGGCTGCTCCTCGGCAGCCGCCGCCCCGCCCTGCCCCGCGGCCACGGCGGCCGCCAGACAGGTGACGAGCACCAGGGCTTGTCGAAGCTTCACGTGGTTTCCTTTCGAGTGGATCATGGGTTCGGCACCAGCACGCGGCCGCCGAACTCGCCGGGAAAGAGACGGCTGACGTCGCGGTTCGGGTTCGACGCGTTCGGCCGGGCCGTCCGGTGCGGGAACGCGGTGAGGTAGGTCGAGGCGGTCGGTGCCACGCCGGTCAGGTTGAGCACGACGGCGCCGCCGGTCCCGGTGCCTCACCGGGTGTCGAGCACCCGGACGGCGCGACGGAGGTGAAGGTCGAGCTATGGGTGTCTCGGCCGGCGCGGGCGCCGCGGTGCCGATGCGAAGGGTCGCCACGAGGGCAGCGGGCAGCACGAGGCGCACCATTTGCTCCAGAGAGAATTGCCCCGACCCCAGTAACGAGCGAACAGTAAATCTCCCACGAGGAACGCACATACCGCCGTTCGGAGCAGCGACGCACATTTCGGACACAGGCACCGCACCTGCGCGCGGTACCGCCGTCCGGCCCAGCGCCGCACCCCGAGGTTGGTAGCCTGGGCCGGCCATCTCCGCGCTGGGTCACGTCGAGTCCGTGCGCCACGCGCGACCGTCCGGAAGGCCCCATGACCGAAGAACCGAAACCTGGCGCGCCCGCGGTCGAGCCTCCGCGCCGCGGCACCCGGGCCGTGGTCGTCACGTGGCTGCGCCGGGTGCTCGTGCTCGCCGTCCTCGCCGGCGCCGTCTACCAGCTCGTCGTGCAGTGGCCCGAGGTGTCCGACACGCTCACCGCGCTGCCCTGGACGTCCGTGGTCATCTCGTTCGCCTGCGTGTTCGTCGCCATCGGGCTCGGCCCGGTCATGTGGCACACGGTCCTGCGTGACCTCGGTACCCGGATCCCGGTCCGCGACGCGTCGATGATCTACCTGGTCGGCCAGCTCGGGAAGTACGTGCCCGGCTCGGTGTGGGCGTTCCTCGTGCAGATGGAGCTCGCCAAGTCCGCCGGCGTCACCCGGGTGCGGGCGTTCACGGCGTCGATCGTCACCGCGGGCCTGGGCGTGGTCGCCTCGCTGATCACCGGCGCGCTCGCGCTGCCGTCGATCCTCGACGGGCACCGCGAGTACCTGTGGCTGTTCATCCTCCTGCCGATCGGGCTCGTGCTGCTGCATCCCAAGCCGCTGACCTGGATCGTCTCGCGTGGCCTGCGGGTCCTGCGCCGGCCGCCGCTGCCCCAGCCGCTGACCGCCCCGGTCGTGCTGGGCTGCCTCGTGCTCGGCCTCGCCACCTACGTCCTGCTCGGCGTGCACCTGTGGCTGCTCGCCAACTCGCTGGGCTCCACCGGCGTCCAGGGCCTGCTGCTGTGCGTCGGCGCGATGAGCCTCGCGATGACGGCCGGGCTGCTCGCGTTCTTCCTGCCATCGGGCATCGGCGCGCGCGAGGTCGTCATCGTCGCCGTGCTGGCCACCGTGCTGCCCGCGGGACCCGCGCTGACCCTCGCGGTGGTGTCCCGGCTGATGTTCACGGTGGTCGACCTGGCCTCCGCCGGGGGTGCCGCACTGTATGTCCGGATGCGCCGCCCCGCCGTTCACCTCGAGCCCGCACAGGTACCCTGACCTTCGACTTGGTGCCGCTGCCTGATCGGAAAACAATGGAGCCATTGCACGACACCTGTGAGCTCACCATCGTCATGCCGTGCCTCAACGAGGCGGAGACGCTGGCGACCTGCGTCCGGAAGGCGCAGGGCTACCTCGACCGGTCCGGTGTCGCCGGTGAGGTGCTGATCGCCGACAACGGCAGCACCGACGGGTCGCAGGACATCGCCAGGACGCTCGGCGCCAGGGTCGTCGACGTCGAGGCCAAGGGCTACGGCAGCGCGCTGATGGGTGGCATCCGGGCCGCCCGCGGCACCTACGTGATCATGGGCGACGCGGACGACAGCTACGACTTCTCCGACCTCGACCCGTTCGTCGCCGAGCTGCGCAAGGGCGCGGACCTGGTGATGGGCAACCGCTTCCAGGGCGGCATCGAGCCAGGCGCCATGCCGCCGCTGCACAGGTACCTCGGCAATCCCGTGCTCTCCGCGGTCGGCAAGCTCTTCTTCAAGGCACCGGTCGGCGACTTCCACTGCGGCCTGCGTGGCTTCCGGCGCGAGGCGATCCTGCGCATCGGGCTGCACACCACCGGCATGGAGTTCGCCAGCGAGATCGTGGTCAAGTCCTGCATGTCGGGCCTGCGCATCGCCGAGGTGCCCACCACGCTGAAGAAGGACGGCCGCAGCCGGCCGCCGCACCTGCGCAGCTGGCGGGACGGCTGGCGGCACCTGCGCTTCCTGCTGATCTACAGCCCGCGCTGGCTCTTCCTCTACCCGGGACTCGCCGTGCTGGGCCTGGGCCTGCTCGCCTCGCTGGTGCTGCTGGTCGGCCCGGTCAGCATCGGCTCGGTCGGCTTCGACGTCGGCACCATGATCTACGCGGCCGGCTTCGCCATCCTCGGCTACCAGGCCGTGCTGTTCTCGGTGATGACCAAGCTGTTCGGCGCCCGCGAGGGGCTGTTGCCGATGAGCGCGCGGTACCGGCAGCTCGTCGAACGGTTCTCCGTGGAACGCGGGCTCATCCTGGGCATCGTCATCTTCCTCGCCGGCATCCTGCTCACGGTCGTGCAGGTCATCCGGTGGGGCGGCGCGGACTTCGGCGCGATGGACGCGGGCCAGACCGTGCGCACCGCCATCCCCGCGGTGCTGGGCCTGGTGCTCGGCTTCCAGACGATCATGTTCAGCATGTTCACCGGCGTGCTCGGCATTCCGACCGCCGAGCCGGCCGCGACGCAGAAGCCGGTCCACGAGTCCACCGACGAGCTGGTTCGGTAACCCACGCTTGCTCGAGCCGGGCCGTCACCTGTCGTGGCGGCCCGGTTCTTTGTCACCGATCCTTGTCCCGATCCGGCGCGTCACGACGGCGATCGTGGGACGGGACTGCTGCCTCAGCAGGGCACGCTGGGGAACACGCGCCAGTAGTCTCACTGCTCGTGCGACATGTTGCGGTGATCGGTGGCGGGATCCTCGGGCTGGCCGTGGCGCGCGAGCTCACCGCTCGCGGCGACCGGGTCACGGTGCTCGAGAAGGAGGACCGCTGGGCCGGGCACCAGACCGGGCACAACTCCAACGTCGTGCACGCCGGGCTGTACTACCAGCCCGGGTCGTTCAAGGCCCGCATGTCGGTCACCGGCAACCGGTCCATTGTGGACTTCGCGCGGGCCAACGACGTGCCGGTCGAGGTGTGCGGCAAGCTCGTCGTCGCCACCACCGACGCCGAGCTGCCCGGCCTGCGCGCGCTGGCCGCCCGCGCCGAGGCCAACGGTGTTCCCGCGAAGCTGATCTCGCCGGCCGAGGCGCACGCCTACGAGCCCGAGGTCGCGTGTGTCGGCGCGCTGCGGGTGGAGTCGACGGGCATCATCGACTTCGGTGGCATCTGCCAGGCGCTCGTCCGGCACCTGTCCGGCGCGGACCTGCGGCTGGGCACCCCCGCGCTGGCGATCCGGCCGGGCCGGGACGGCGGTGTCGAGATCGCCACCGGCACCGACGTCGTCCGCGCCGACGCGCTGGTGAACTGCGCGGGCCTGCACAGCGACCGGGTGGCCCGGCTCGCGGGGCTCACGCCGCGGGCCCGCATCGTCCCGTTCCGCGGCGAGTACTTCACCCTGCGGCCGGAGTCGGCGCACCTGGTGCGCGGGCTGATCTACCCGGTCCCCGACCCGACGCTGCCGTTCCTGGGGGTCCACCTGACCCGCATGCTCGACGGCAGCGTCCACGCCGGGCCGAACGCCGTGCTGGCGCTGCGCCGTGAGGGCTACCGCTGGCGCGACGTGTCGGGCCGGGACGTGTGGGAGACCGTGCGCTTCCCCGGCCTGTGGCGGCTGGCCCGCCGCTACCCGCGCACCGCGGTCGAGGAGGTGGTGCGCTCGCTGTCCCGCCGCCGCTTCGCGACGAGCCTGGCCCGGCTGGTCCCCGCGATCGGCCGCGAGGACCTGGTCCGCGCGCATGCCGGCGTCCGCGCCCAGGCCCTCCTCCCGGACGGCACCCTCGTGCAGGACTTCCTGATCGAGACCGCGCCCAACCAGGTGCACGTCCTCAACGCGCCCTCCCCCGCGGCGACCTGCTGCCTGGAGATCGCCAAGCACGTGGCCGACCAGGTCGGCTGACCGGCCCGTCACAGTTGAGCGAGCAGGCCCCGCAGGTGCTCGGCCTGCGGACCGTTCAGACCGAGGGCGATGGCGCGCTCGTAGGCGGCTCGTGCGAGGTCGTTCGCGCCGGTCCTGCGCAGCAGCTCCGCGCGGCTGGCGTGCCACCACGGGTACCCGGCAAGCCCGTCGAGTGCGTCCACGAGCGCGAGGCCGGCCGCGGCGCCATCCCGCTCGCCGATCGCCACCGCCCGGTTGAGCCGGGTCACCGGAGTGTCCTGCACGGTCAGCAGCACGTCGTACCAGGAGATGACCGCGTCCCAGTTCGTCCGCGCGTAGGCCGGCGCGAGCGCGTGGCACGCGGCGATGGCGGCCTGCACGACGTACCGGTTCGGCGTGTCCGGCGTGCGGCGCAACCCGACGCCGACCAGCTCCACACCCTCCCGGATGGCCTCGGCGTCCCAGCGGGAGCGGTCCTGGTCGGCCAGCAGGACCTGCCGCCCGGCCGCGTCCAGCCGGGTCGCGCGGCGGGAGTCGTGCAGCAACAGCAGGGCCAGGAGGCCGAGCACGGTCGGCTCGTCGGGCATCAGCTCGGCCAGCAGCCGGGCCAGGCGCACGGCCTCCGCGGTCAGCGCCACCCGGACCAGGTCCTCGCCGGTGCCGGCCGCGTAGCCCTCGTTGAAGATCAGGTACACGGTGGCGGCAACGCCGGTGAGGCGTTCGGGCAGCTCCTCGGCCGCCGGCACCCGGTACGGGATCCGAGCCTGCGCGATCTTCTGCTTGGCCCGGGTCAGCCGCTTGGCCATCGTCGCCTCGGGAACCAGCAGGCCGCGGGCCACCTCCGCGGTCGACATCCCGCCGAGCGTCCGCAGTGCGAGCGCGACCTGCGCCTCCACCGCGAGCGCCGGGTGGCAGCAGGTGAAGACGAGCCGCAGCAGGTCGTCGCGCACCACGCCAGCGGGCTCCGGGGCGGGGTCGGCCAGGTCGACCATGGACTCCGCCTCCTTGCCCGCCCGGCGCGCCTCCCGGCGCAGGATGTCGATCGCCCGGCGCTTCGCGGTGACCAGCAGCCAGCCGCGCGGGTTGTCCGGCACGCCGTCCGCCGGCCAGGTCCGCAATGCCCGCACGACCGCGTCCTGCGCGGCGTCCTCGGCGACGTCGACGCTGCCGGTGACGCGGATCAGCGTGGCCAGCACCCGCGTGCCCTCGTCGCGGACCAGCCGCGCGACCGCGTCCCCGGCCGCGCCGGCGGTCATCCGCCGAACGTGACGACCGGGCGGACCTCGACCGCGCCGTTCCAGGCCGCCGGGAGCCCGGCCGCGACCTTGACCGCCTCGTCGAGGTCGGCGCAGTCCAGCAGGTAGTAGCCGGTCAGCGCCTCCTTCGTCTCGGCGTAGGGCCCGTCGGTGGCGACGATGTCGCCGCCCCTGCCGCCAGTCACGCGAACCGTGGTCGCGGTGGCGGTCGGGTAGAGCGCCTTGCCGCCCTGGACCACGGCCCCGGCCGCGGCCATGAACTCCCGGTACTCGGCGAGCTCGGCGGCCTGCTCGGGCTGGCTCCAGTCGACGTCGGCGGTGTAGGTGAGGGCGATGTAGGTGGGCATGGTGGTGCTCCTCCGATGTCGGGCCGGCGCTCTGCGCCAGCGTCCACGATAAGGACGAACGGCGACCCCGCGGGAAGGACACACCTCAGCCGGGAACTCCAACCCAGCGCCACGGCGGCGAGGAAGCCGGCAGTCGTGACCAGCGCGGTGACCGGGCCGCCCTCGTCGTGCGCCTCGGGCAGCATCGTCGACGCGATCATCGTCAGCACCGCGCCCGGCGCGAACCCGCGGATCGCGCCGACCACCTCCGGCGGCGAGTGCGTCACCAGCGGGTAGCCGAGCCCGGCGGCGACCGCGGAGATCACCGCGATCGCCGACCACAGCCCGATGACCACCCGCGGGCCGCGGCCCGCCCGGACCCCAACGCCGACGAACCCCCACAGGGCGGACTCGATCACGCGGGAACGGTGGCCCGCCTGCGGTTCCCCGCCCACCCGACGGCCAGCGCGGCGACCCCGAACGCGACCGCGATGCCGACCGACATCGTGATCACATGCGGGTAGCCGCGCGGCCGCGGGTCGAGGAACGGGTACGGGTACCAGTCCACGATCGCGCCGCGGACGAGCGTGTACGCCAGGTACGCCGCCGGGAAGGCCAGCCACCACAGGCTCCGCGCCATCGGGATCCCGCGGCGCGGCGGCACCAGCAGCCAGTCGAGCACCGCCACCACCGGCAGCACGTGGTGCAGCACGGAGTTCGCCCAGGGCTCGAGGAGCCCGAGGTCCGCACCGGAGAGCAGCAGCGCGAACACCAGCCCGGTCATGCCGAGGTAGAGGGCCGCGGCGCCGCGCACGAGGTCCGGCACCGGCCGGAAGGCGCCCACCAGCAGCACCCCCGCGCCGAACACGTTGCTCAGCACGGTGAAGTAGCTGAGCAGGTTCGGCAGCGAGGGCACCTGGGTGGCCAGGTACACCACGGTGCCGAGGGCCAGCAGTCCGAAGACGAGCCGGTAGCCGGCGACGACGTGACGCATCCGGTCAACGTAAGGGCTGGGCCCGCGACCCGCCCCTCGACGGGACGTAGTACAGCCCCAGCGCCCCGGCGATCAGCACCGCGCCGCCGACCCCGGCCGCGGTGACCCGCTCGTCGTGGAAGGCGACCGCGAGCAGTGTCGCGGTCAGCGGCTCGAGCATCGTCGCGAGGGCCGCCGCGGTCGCGCCCGCGTGCCGCAGGCCCAGGAAGTACGCGCCGTACGCGACCGCGGTCGGCACGACGCCGAGGTAGCCGACGATCCCCAGCACCTCCGGTCAGCGGCACGGCCATCCCGTACGCCAGCGCGAACGGCGTCAGGAGCACGCCGCCGACCAGCAGGCCGACCGAGGTGATCGTGTCCTGGCCGCCGGTGGGCACGCCGTCAGCGACACCCCGCTCAGGCGCGGGGAGGGGGAAGGATCAGGAACAGCCGATGCACGGTCGGCACGCTACGGCCGGGCCGTCGTGGTCCGCGAGCGGGTTTAGCGGGGCGTGAGGACGTCGCGGCCGACGAACGGGCGCAGTGCCTCGGGCACCCGGACCGAGCCGTCGGCCTGCTGGTGGTTCTCCAGGATCGCGACGAGCCAGCGGGTGGTCGCGAGCGTGCCGTTGAGCGTGGCGGCGGTCCGCGGCCGGTTGTGCTCGTCGCGGTAGCGGATCGACAGGCGGCGGGCCTGGAACGTGGTGCAGTTGGACGTCGAGGTGAGCTCGCGGTAGCGCTGCTGGGTCGGGACCCAGGCCTCGCAGTCGAACTTGCGGGCCGCGCTGCTGCCGAGGTCGCCGCCGGCCACGTCGATGACGCGGTAGGGCACCTCGATCTTGGCGAGCATCTCCTCCTCCCAGGCGAGCAGCCGCGCGTGCTCGGCCTCGGCGTCCTCCGGCTTGCAGTAGACGAACATCTCGACCTTGTCGAACTGGTGCACGCGGATGATGCCGCGGGTGTCCTTGCCGTAGGAGCCGGCCTCGCGGCGGAAGCAGGACGACCAGCCGGCGTAGCGGCGCGGGCCGGCGGACAGGTCGAGGATCTCGCCGGCGTGGTAGCCGGCGAGCGGGACCTCGGACGTGCCGACCAGGTACAGGTCGTCCTCGGCGAGCCGGTAGACCTCGCCGGCGTGCGCGCCGAGGAAGCAGGTGCCGGCCATGATCTCCGGGCGGACGAGGACGGGCGGGATCATCAGCGTGAAGCCGTTGGCGGTGGCCTGCGCGGCGGCGAGGTTGAGCAGGGCGAGCTGCAGCTGGGCGCCGACGCCGGTGAGGAAGTAGAAGCGGGCGCCGGAGACCTTGGCGCCGCGCTCGGTGTCCAGCGCGCCGAGCCGGGTGCCGAGGTCGAGGTGGTCGCTGGGCTCGAAGTCGAAGGCCGGCGGGGTGCCGACCTCCTTGAGCACCACGTAGTCGTCCTCGCCGCCGGCCGGGACGTCCGGGTGGACGAGGTTCGGCACGAGCGCGTGCAGCTCGGCGAGCTCTGCCTCGGCCGCGGTCTGCACGGCCTCCGCGGCCCGCACCTCGGCGGCGAGCTCCTTGCCGCGGGCCAGCAGCGCGTCCCGGTCCTCGCCGCGGGCCTTGCCGACCTGCTTGCCGAGCTGTTTCTGCTCGGCCCGCAGCGTGTCGGCCTTCGCGACCGTGCTGCGGCGGCGCTCGTCGGCGGAGCGCAGGGCGTCGACCACCGCTTCGTCCTCGCCGCGGGCGCGCTGGGATGCGCGCACCGCCTCCGGATCCTCACGCAGCGTCCTCAGGTCGATCACCGCGCGAGCGTATCCGGCCGACCGGATCGGGTCGCAACGCGATTCGACACCTGCGGACCGGGCAAGCGCTGGCATCATGGACGCCGACATGGACGGTTCTGGACGAGTCGGGTGGATGGGCTCCCGTGGGAGCACCATGCGGACACGCTTGGTCATGGTCGGCGCTTTCATCGGAGCGCTGGCCGTATTGAGCATGAGCATCGTTTTTTCTTGGCCGGTGGCGGTGAACGGCGCGGCGGACACGGCCGCCGACGAGGCGGCGAAGGCGTTCGACTCGCCGAGCGGCACGTGCGTGACCTGGCCGCACGACGCGCCGCGGAACATGCGGCGGGTTCCGTGTGGGCAAGCGCACACCTTCGAGGTCGCGTCGAACGTCGAGATCGGCGGCGACTACGGGGCGAACTCACCGCCCCCGCCGGACGCGGACTGGCAGCAGATCGTCACCGACCGTTGCACGTCGGTGGGCGCGCAGTATCTGGGCGGCAAGCTCGACCCGTTCGGCAAGTACACGGTGGGCGCCCTGAAGCCGACGGCCGAGCAGTGGCGCAACGGTGACCGCAAGCTTCGCTGTGGTCTGCAGCGGGTCTCGCCGTCGGGCAAGCGCCTGCTGTCGACCACCGGCGCGGCGGCCGCCCAGGACCAGTCCAACGTGCACGAGCCCGGCACGTGCTTCGGGTTGGTCAAGGGCCAGGTCGGCGACCCGGTCGACTGCGGTGGCGTGCATGCCTACGAGGTCGTGGGCGTCGTGGACCTCAGCAAGGCGTTCGACCCGAAGGCCTATCCGTCGGAGGCGGCGCAGCTGGAGAAGCTGGTCGACCTGTGTCCGCCGGAGGCGAACAAGTACACGGGGAACGCGGACCTGCGGACCCACCAGCTGTCGCTGTATCCGGACACGCTGAAGAAGGAGAGCTGGGACGCCGGCTCGCACCGGGTGAACTGCAAGGTAGGCGCGCGCGAGTCGAACGGTCAGCTGCGGGCGGTGCGCGGGAGCGTGAAGGCCGAGCCGTTGCCGCCGGCCGGTGGTACTGATTCTGGTCCTGGTTCGGCTACGCCTTCGCCCAAGCCCGGCGGCTGACACCGTGGCCGTGGTGATGAACCGGCGCCGGTTCGAGGAGCTCGTCGGCGACGCGCTGGACCTGATCCCGGACGAGTTCGCCGCGGCCATGGACAACGTGGTGATCCTGGTCGAGGACCGGAATCCGGAGAACCCGTCGCTGCTCGGCCTGTACCACGGCGTGGCTCTGACCGAGCGCACGTCGAACTACGGCGGCGTCCTCCCCGACAGAATCGCCATCTACCGCGAGGCGATCCTCGACATCTGCCACGACGAGGACGACGTGGTCGAGGAGGTCGCGATCACGGTGGTCCACGAGATAGCCCACCACTTCGGCATCGACGACGCCCGGCTGCACGAGCTCGGCTGGGGCTGACTTCGCCTCGTCTCCCTGCCTCGGTCGTCGATCGCCTGGTAGGCCAGGCCGGATCGTCGGTGGTCATCGTCGGTGGTCATGGTCTCGACCGACGGCCAGCCAAGGGTTCGCGTGCTGCCCCGCATATCGAAGGGCTCGAAGATCCGCTCGTTTAGGAAGCTCTCGAACGACTGCCCGGACGCGCGGGCGATCACAACGCCGAGGATGTCGGCGCCCACGTGGTAGCCGGCGGTCGGCGGGCTGGTACATCAAGGGCAGCGCGCCGAGCAGCCGCATCCACTCGTCCGGTGTTTGGCCTAAGTGGCAGGGTTCAGCCCGCTCGAAGTGTCCTGAACAGGGTGTCGTCCAACCGGCCCGTCGACCGGCTTGAGGACCTGGCGATCGGCAAGCTCCGGCAGCAGCCGATCAACAGGCGCGTCAAGCCGAAGCACGCTCGACGTAGCCGAACATCACGTCCTGCAGACGCCCCGGCCTTGCCTTGGACAACCCGCCCGTGTGCCAGTCACGCGGCCCGTTCTTCCGGCGGCGGCGCCCCAAAGTTCCTGCCTACCCCGCCCGACCGAGCCCCCGCACCGCAATGCTTGCTCACCAAGCCGAACACCGACTTCACGGCGCAAGAGCGGCAACCGGTGGAGCGCCACCTGGTTGGTGGGTCCACCGAGGTAGCCCACGGCGGAACGGACTCGGTGTGCCCCGGGGCACACCGAGTCCGGGGATCAGCGCTTCCAGAAGGTGCGGCGGGACTTCTGGGGGGTTGGGTTGGTCATCAGGGACTCCAAGGTGGTGAGCGTCTGGTGCCAGCGGCGGTCTACCTCTGCGGGGTCGGAGGTGGGCATCGCCAGGGCGGTGTAGAGGGTGTTCAGGACGGTCCGGGACTGGGACGGCTCGCCGGTGTGTGTCCAGTGGGGCAACAGGTCGTGGATGCGGCCGGCCAGGGCTGTGAGTAGGCCGGCTCGGGTCCAGACGTTTTCTGTTGCCGCCGAGTGGAGGGTGATGAGCTCGCCCGCCACGAAGTCGGACAGCGGCTGGGCGGCAGGTGGCGGGACCACCGGCGGCCTCGGCGGGATTGGTTCGATGCGCTCCTTGTCCACAGGCCGCCCACCGGGGGGTCGGCCACCAGGTGTGGAGCCGCCCGGAGTTGGGGGCCACGGAGTCGGGACGTCGGGGCCCGGGTCGCCAGGTGCGGAGTAGCCGGGGGTTGGGCTTCCCGGAGTTGGGAAGTCTGGGCCCGGGCCGCCGGGTGCGGAGTGGTCAGGGGGTGGGCTTCCCTGGGTCGGGAAGTCGGGACCTGCGCCGCCGGGTGCGGTGTCGGGGGTTGCGTGGCCGGGGGGTGCGGTGCCGGGGAAGGGGCCGGCTGGGGGCTGGATCGGGGGCTTTGCGTACGAGGGGCGGCGCTTCAGGGAGCCTCGGAGCCGGGGCGCGGACTCGATCGACGCGGCGAAGGCGGCCGGGGCCGCGCCGTACCTTGGCATGCCTGCGGCCATCGGGGCGGTGCCGCCGTAGCCGGCGCTTTGGTACGTCGGGGTGTCGGGCATCTCCCAGCCGCTGGGTAGGTCGACCGGCTGGGTGACCCGGTGGACCTTGCCGCCCTCGTTGACCACTCGTTGGTCGACCGCCACGAAGGCCGTGAAGCGGGACAGCACGCCGAACTTCAGTGACGTGTCGACGATGCCCTTCTCCAAGCCGGCCTGGTCGCCCGTGCCGACCACGTACCTGTCCTCGAGGTCGCGGATCCGAGCTCGCGCCCACAGGGCCGCCAAGCTCGGGTTGTCGCTCTGGGTGGCCGGGACCGTGGACTGCCAGGAACCGTCGCTCGTGACCGTGACCGCACCGGTGGCCGGGCCGGTGAAGCGGCCGGTGACAACCACCGGGGCGCCCGGGAACAGATCCGGCGTGGGGGTGGGCGCCATCGACTCCGCGTCGACCACCAGGCCCGCCGGAACCAGGCGCAGGCCGGTGACCACGGGGGCGCCGATGCGGCGGTGGATGTGCTGCATCGCCTCGTCCAGGCGGTCCTCCGACTCCACCAGCTCGTACCGTCCGGTGGAGCCGGCCAGCCGCTGCAGGAACGCCTCGTTGACCGCGCGGTCGATGCCCACCGTGTGGACCCGCACGCCCGACAGCCCGCCGGAAAGCTCACGCAGCAGCTGGTCCTCGTTGCCGATCTGGCCGTCGGTGACCAGCACCAGGACGCGGTCGCGCTCGACCGAGCCGCGCAGCAGGTCGGTGGCGCGGTGCAGCGGGGTGAGCATCTCCGTGCCGCCGCGAGCGTCCAAACGGGACAGGAACTCCACGGCGTGGAACCTGTTGCGGTCGTTGGCCTCGACGAACCCCGCCGGCAACGACGGCGGCGTGTCGACCTGGTGGTCGAAGGCCAGCACCGCGAACCGGTCGGCGCTGGTGAGGGTGTCGACGATGCGCGCGGCCGCGCGCCGGGCGGCGACCATCTTCCAGCCGCCCATCGAGCCCGACCGGTCGAGCAGGATGACGACGTCGCGGCCGCGGGCAGGCACGTGGAGGACCGGCGGCAGCACGGTCAACGCGAACGTGCCACCGGACTGACCGTCGGGCAGCACCGACAGTGACGTGCTGATGGCCTGCTCCGAGCCGAACCGCAGGCGCAGCAGGAAGTCGCGGTCTGCCCTGTCACCCGGCTCGAGCCGGACCCGCATCCCGGTGGGCCCGTCCTCGGTGGCCGTGGCGTGCAGGCTGGACGAGACGCCGGCCAGCGGCAGCGAGGCCGAGTCGATGTCGACCGCGACGGACAACCGCACCGGGTTGGGGAAGCCGGGCAACAGCACCGGCGGGCTGATGCGCGACGCGTCGGGCACCGCGTCGGTGTCGGACGCCACGCCGTCGCCGACCTGTCCGTCGGCCAGTGGCGTGCCGGGGATGAAGCGCGGGGCGACCACCAGCGGGAACCGGAACGTGGCCTCACCGTCCTCATAGGACAACGCACCGGCCAGCGTGAGGTGCACGCTGACCCGCTCCCCCGGCATGATGTTGCCGACCCGCATGGTGAAGACGCCGGGCCGCTCCTCCTCGGCGATGGACGCGCGCTTGCCCTCGCTGATGGCCTGGTCGTAGTCGGCCCTGGCCTCGCCGCGCTCCTTGAGCAAGCCCTCGACCACCCGGCCGTCGGCCTCCATGCGCAGCGCCGTGACCGCCGCCCGCGGCGGCAGCGGGAAGATGTAGGTGGCCTCGAGCGGCTCGGCGTGCGGGTTGTGGAAGCCCTGGGTGAGCTGGATGCTCGACGCCAGCCCGGTGATGGCGGCCTGGACGTCGATGACCTCGAGCGGCAGGTTGCCCCGCGCGGTCTTGAGGCAGCCCAGCCCGTCGTCCTCGGTGGGCCGGCTTGGCGCCTCCATGTGGTCCATGAGGTCGATACGCATGCTCATCGGCTTTCCCCTCGTGTGATCGGCGCCAGGCCCATCCGGCCGAGCACGTCGAGCAGTGGTGCGGCGGCCGCCTCGATGGCGGCGAGCTCATCGGCGTCGGGCACGCGGGTGGCCGCGTCCAACACCACGGTGACACTGTCACCGAGACGGATGCCGGGCACGAGCCTGCTGACAGTGTTGTCCACAGTGTCAACGTCCGCGGCCGACGCGAGCTCGGCCGTGGGCCGGTCCGTGGTGTGCTTCCAGAAGTCGCCGGTGACCGTGGGGCCCGGCCTCGACACTACGTCGATGCGCGGGAGGCCGGCCAGGTTGGCGAGCTGGTGGTCGGACGCGCCGACGAGCAGCTCCTGGATCTCGGCGAGTGAGCGGCCGGCGGCCTGCTGCTGCTTGACAGCGGCGAGCTGCAGCAGGTGACGCCGCCCGTAGAGGGCCGTGCGGCCACGCGTCGCCACCGGCCTGTCGACCAGGCCGATCGTGGTGTACCACCGGATGGTGCGACCGTTGGGCAGCTCCCGGACCCGGCCGTTGCTCTGGCCGTCGTAGTTGTGGGCCAGTAAGGCCGCAACCTGGTCCGGGAGCTGCTCGATCGTCCACAGCTCGTCCGTCATGCTGCAATCTTGACAGTTTCTGCTGACACTGTCAAGATTGCAGTATGTCACCCCTTGACGCAGACCACCTGCTTGAGCTTCGCCACGATCTCCACGAGGTCGTCCTGGTTCCGGATCACCTCGTCGATGTCCTTGTAGGCACCCGGGATCTCGTCCACCACCCCGGAGTCCTTGCGACACTCCACGCCCGCGGTCTGCTCGGCCAGGTCCGCCTCGGTGAACCGCCGGCGGGCCTTGGTCCGCGACATCCGCCGCCCCGCGCCGTGCGAGGCCGACTCGAACGAGTCCGGGTTGCCCAGCCCACGCACGATGTAGGAGCCGGTGCCCATCGAACCCGGGATGATCCCCAGGTCGCCGCGCCCGGCCCGGATCGCGCCCTTGCGGGTCACCAACACCTCCTCGCCGAAGTGGATCTCCTCGGACACGTAGTTGTGGTGGGCGCTGATCGGCTCGTCGAACGACGTCTGCGGGAACTGCGCACGCAGCACGTCGCACACCAGCCGCAGCATCACCGACCGGTTGCGCCGCGCGTAGTCCTGCGCCCAGTAGAGGTCGTGCCGGTAGGCCGCCATCTGCGGGGTGCGCGCGAGGAACACGGCGAGGTCCGGGTCGGGCAACGACTGGTTGTGCGCGAGCCCACGGGCCACCTCGATGTGGTGCTGCGCGAGGAGGTTCCCGATACCGCGCGAGCCGGAGTGCAGCATCACCCAGACGCGCTTGTCGGTGTCCAGACAGATCTCGATGAAGTGGTTGCCGCCGCCCAGCGTCCCCATCTGGTGCAGTGCCCGCCCCGCGTTCGCCTTCACCGCCGGCGTCAGATCCTCGAACGTGCGCCAGAAGCTGTCCCAGTCCCCCGCGTCGCGCGGGGTGAACGCGCTCGCCTTGTGCAGGCCGGCGCCCACCGGCACGGCGCGCTCCACATTGGACCGCAGCCGGCGGAGGTCGGCGGGCAGGTCCTCGGCGCGCAGCGAGGTGCGGACCGCGGTCATGCCGCAGCCGATGTCCACGCCCACCGCCGCCGGCGACACGGCGTCCCGCATGGCGATCACCGAGCCCACGGTCGCGCCCTTGCCGTAGTGCACGTCCGGCATCACCGCGACGTGCTTGAACGTCCACGGCAGGGCCGAGATGTTCTGCAGTTGACGCATGGCCTCGGCCTCGACCGACTCCGGTCGGGTCCACAGCCGGATGTCAACGTGCCGCCCCTTGATCGTGGTCGCGTTCATGATTTCCAGGCTAGGCCCCGAGATCCGGACGCTCGACGCATTTACAGCAGGTGCGCCTTACGCCAGATCCGCTTGGACGGGCCGCCGATCATGCCGACCTCGTTGAGGAACTCGACGATCTTCTCGGCCATCCACCGGCGGGACTCGTGGTGGTACGGGTTGGCCCGCGCCACGGCGCGTGCCTCCCTGGGGTCCAGACCCACGGACTTGTAGACCGCTGGGTGAACCATGATGTCCACCACCGAGTAGGCCACCACGGCCGTCACGAGCCGGTGCACCTCGCGCTCCGGACGGCTCAGCTTCTCCAGGCCACGGACCAGCTCCTCGCGCGCGTAGCGCACGTGCCGAGCCTCCTCGACCACGTGGATCCGGTTGATCATCCGGATGATCGGCTGGATGCCCTCGTCGTCGAGCATGGAGCGCTGGAGCCGGTCGGTGGTCTCCTCGACAACCAGAACGGAGGCGAACATCGCCGGACCGCCGATCACCGCGCCGAACACCTTCGCCAGCGAGCGGACCACCTTGGGCGGGCCGTAGGCGGGCAGGCCGAACCGGGACAGACCCTTGCCGAACATGATCGCGTGCCGGGTCTCGTCGCCGATCTCGGTCAGTGCGTAGTGGGTGTGCGGGCTGCGCGGGTCGAGGTCGGCCGCGTACCGGGCGAGCAGCTGCATCAGCACGATCTCGGTCCAGAGACCGACGCTGGTGATGCTGCCGAGCTCGTGCTTGGCCAGCTCGATCCGCTGCTCAGGGGTCAGTCGCTCCCACAGCTCGGTGCCGTACAGGGAGACCCGCTCCTCGGGGAGGAAGCCCTTCCCCTCCACCAGCGGCGCGTCCCAGTCGATGTCGACGTCCGGCTGGTAGGAGTTGCGGACGGAGGAGTCGAGCAGCCGCTCGGCGGTGACCTCCCGGTCCTTGGGTTGCAGCACGCGGGCCATCGTGGACCACCCTCCCCGATTGGTGTTACCTCGCGTAACAGTTACCTTGGGTAGAGAGTCTCGCGGGTGGGCGGCCGTGTCAAGCGGTCGGCTCGGGATCGGGGCGGACCAGGTCGCCGATCAGCTGCACGATCTCCCTCGTGACCGGGCGCAGCAGGCGCAGCCGGGAGAGCCCGATCACCCGGTCGATGAGCGGCACCGTGCGGTCGACCAGCAGGCGCGTCCTGCGGCAGTTCGGCGAGCGGTCGTGCACCCAGAACAGCACCACGCCCATCTCGTAGAGCCACAGCAGCTCGGGCAGTTCGGGGCGCAGCTCTGTGTCGACCTTCACCGTCGAGCCGTCGAGCACCCGGCGGTGCAGGGCGATCTGCGCCTCCCGGGCCGGGCTGGAGTCGGTCGAGAACGGGCTCAGCGGGCTGTCCGGGTCGGCGGCGTTGACGAAGAACTGCTTGCCGAACTCGTGGTAGGGCGCGGCCACGTCGATCCAGCCGTGCATCACGGCGCTCAGCCGCGGGGCGAACTCGCGCTCGGTGCGCAACGCCTCCTCGCAGGCCTGCTCGTGCAGTTCGGTGATCCGGTCATAGAAGCCCTGGACCAGCTGTTCCTTGGAGGAGAAGTAGTAGTAGGCGTTGCCGACCGAGACACCGGCCTCCTTGGCGATGGCCCGCATGGTGGTCTTGGCGTAGCCGTTCTCCTGGAACAGGCGCAGCGCGGTCTCGACGATGAGGGTCCGGGTCGCTTCGCTCTTCGGCGTGCGCACGACCGTGCCAGGGGATTCCGCCACCACATCACCGTATCGTCGGCACGCGGCGCCGTCCGGACATTTCCGACCCCACCGAAGGGCCGGCCGAGGGGGCGCGGTGTTCACTCGGGCATCACCCGCTCGTGGCCGCGGCATGCCAGGGTGACGCGCCGACCTTGGAGGTAGATCATGATCCGAGCCCGACGACTCCTGTTATTACCGGCGTTGGCCCTGGCCGCGGGTGTGCTCGCCGCGCCCGTCGCGCAGGCCGAGCACGGCGACCAGCACGGTGGCCGGCACGGCGACCGGCACGGCGACCGGCCGGACCCGGTCCGCTTCGCGACCTTCAACGCCTCGCTCAACCGGGGCGCCGCGGGCCGGCTCGTCACCGACCTGTCCACGCCGGACAACGCGCAGGCCCGCGAGGTCGCCGAGGTGGTCCAGCGCAACCGGCCGGACGTCCTGCTGATCAACGAGTTCGACTACGTGCCGGACAACGTCGCGGCCGACCTGTTCCGGACGAACTACCTCGAGCGCGGCCAGAACGGCGCCACGCCGGTCACCTACCCGTACGCGTTCGTCGCGCCGTCCAACACCGGCGTGCCCACCGGGTTCGACCTCAACCGCGACGGCCGCACCGGCACCGGCGACGACGCGCACGGGTTCGGCCTGTTCGAGGGCCAGTACGGGATGCTCGTGCTGTCGAAGTACCCGATCGACACCCGCTCGATCCGCACCTTCCAGAAGTTCCGCTGGAAGGACATGCCGAACGCGATGCTGCCGGACGACCCGGCCACCGCGGCGCCGCACGACTGGTACTCACCGCAGATCCTCGACGTCCTGCGGCTGTCGTCGAAGTCGCACTGGGACGTGCCGATCCGGGTCGGCCGGTCGACCGTGCACTTCCTCGTGTCGCACCCGACGCCGCCCACGTTCGACGGCGCCGAGGACCGCAACGGCACCCGCAACCACGACGAGATCCGGTTCTGGGCCGACTACGTCACCCCGGGCAAGGGCCGCTACATCTACGACGACCACGGCCAGCGCGGCGGCCTGCGGTCCGAGGCGAACTTCGTCGTCGCCGGCGACAACAACTCCGACCCGCTCGACGGCGACAGCGTGCCCGGCGCCATCCAGCAGCTCCTGTACGCGCCACGGGTCATCGACCCGAAGCCGGGCAGCATCGGCGGCTACCTCGCGGCCGGCGAGCAGGGCGGCGCCAACGCGACCCACCGCGGCAACCCGTTCTTCGACACCGCCGACTTCAACGACGTGGCGCCGGGCAACCTGCGGGCCGACTACGTGCTGCCGTCGCGGGGCCTGGTCCCGGTCGGCGGCGAGGTGTTCTGGCCCCGGAGCGACTCGGAGCTGGCCAGGCTCAACGACGCCTCCGACCACCACCTCGTGCGGGTCGACATCGTGGTCCCCAGGCGCTGACGGTAACCAACAAGACACGCCCTGTTCTGGGCATATGCCCAAAGGGGCAACAACTTGGTTCCCGGGGGTCGCAAGTTCGCGCTCGACGTATTTGCGGCCCCCATGCGTGCTCTCTTGGTGTGACCACAACCGCGGGGTCACCCTCTTGGAGGCGCGATGTTGTGCACTGTGGAGCCGGACTCGGCTCTTGCCGAGCTCGAGGCCGAGCTTGCCACCCAGCCGACTGCATGGTCCCGACCGGTCACCCGGGGGAACGTGGACTCGGTCGCCGCGGCCGCCTCCGCGGGCGACACGGTGGCCACCCACGAGCTGCTCACCTACCTGCGCCCCATCATGGTGCGCTACTGCCGCGGCAAGCTCGGCCGCGTGCGCCCGGTGAACTCGCCGGACGACGTGGCGCAGGAGGTGTGCCTGGCCGTGTTCCGGGCGCTGCCCACCTACCGACACCTCGGCCGGCCGTTCCTGTCGTTCGTGTTCGGCGTGGCCGCGCACAAGGTGGCCGACGTACACCGCGCGGCCGCCCGGGACCGCTCGCTGCCGACCGCCGAGACGCCGGACCTGCCCGACATCGACGAGAGCCCCGAGCAGATCGCACTGCGCCGCGAACTGGTCGAGCAGACCGGCGGCCTGCTGCGCACGCTCCTCCCCCGCCAGCGCGAGATCCTGATCATGCGGGTGGTGCTCGGCATGTCCGCCCAGGAGACGGCCGAGGCCGTCGGCACCACGCCGGACGCCGTCCGGGTCGCCCAGCACCGGGCACTCAACCGGCTGCGGCGGGCGATCAAGCGCTGACCAGCTCGTGAAACGGCAACCAGGTGATCGACAAGCAGGACATCTTCTCCCAACTTAGCCTGGACGGACAGGGGTTGAGTTGGGAGAAGAGAGATGACGTGGGTCCGCCGGCACCGCCGCCACAACGGCCTCTTCGGCCGGAGCACGTGGGTCCGGAGTCACTACCGGCGCAGGCCCGGCGGGGTGCCGTGGGTCGGGATCGCCCTCGCGGTTCTCGTGATCCTGGTGCCCATCGCGATCTTCTGAGCGTCTCCAACAGGTGGGTGCGGCGGCGCGGGTGGCACGGCCAGGGGCCACCCGCGCCGCATACCCGCCTACGGTCGCGCGGTCCGGCCCTCGGTCAGGGTGACCTGGCCGGTCACGTAGTGGCCCCAGACGCCGAGGTCCAGCGGGCGCCCGGCACGCTCGTGGCTCTCCACGAAGCTGCGGCCGTGCCAGGTCGCGCCGAAGCTGACGACGAAGCTGGAGGTCACGCCCCGGTCCTGCGGCGGCACGCCGTCGGGCTGGATGATCTCGTGCAGGCCCCAGGTGTAGTTCTGCCGGTACGGGCCCCACACGGGCTCGAGCGTGTTGTCGAGGATCGTGCCGGTGGCCGGGATCGTGATCAGCACGCCGCGCAGGCCGCCGGCGAACGTCGTGTTGTAGACCGCGACCTCCGCCGCGCCGCCGCCGTAGAACTCGGCCCGGCCGGCGCCGACCTTCGAGCCAGGCGGGCACGCGGCCGGCCCCTGGTCCGCGAGTACCGCGCGGCCACAGGTCGGGAACGCCAGCACGTTGAAGCTCACCGAGTCGTCGAACAGGAAGACGAACTCGCGCGGTGCCGCGGGTTTCTCGCCGGACGCGGTGAACCGGCGGGTGTCGAAGGTGATCTCCACGCCGTGCTTGCCGCCGGCGTCGCGGACCACCGTGGCCTCGCCCTCGTCGAGGTTCGCCGGGCCGGCGACGTCGGGCTCGTAGGGGCGCTGCGGGCCGAACGGCGCCGGATGGGGCGGTGCGGCGGTGGTCGCCGAGGCGGGTGTCGCCGCGAGGGCGAGGGCGGCGGCGGTCAGGCCGAGCACGAGACGGGTTCGCATGCTGCTACCTCCGGTCGGGGTGTTTTCGATACATGTCGAATAGTCCCGATCGGAGGTAGAGTCTTCGTTAGTTATCGAAGAGAACTGAGAGGGCTGTCAGGAATGCCGTTGGGCCGGTGGGCGTCGATCGCCCATCCCGAGATCCACGCGGTCGCGATCGACGAGGTGCTGCACGCGCTCGCCGACCCGACCCGGCGCAAGATCGTGCGGATGCTGCTGGCCGAGGGCGACCGGGCCTGCGGCACGTTCGGCCTCCCGGTCGCCGCCTCGACGCTCAGCCATCACTTCCGCGCGCTGCGCAAGGCCGGCATCCTGCGCCAGTACGAGGACGGCCGGCAGCGGATGAA
>NZ_DASWSJ010000216.1:0-27230 GCF_036402745.1 Actinophytocola sp.
GGCGGCCCTCCGGCAGGGTGGCTGAGCCCGGGACAGGGCGACCCGTGGTGGATGGCGGTGCGCCGGCCTAGTCCGCCTCCCCGGGATTTAAAGTGTGCGTTGCGTCCCGGCGAATGGTGCGGGTATCGAGGTGGATGGTGGCTGGGTGCCGTCACGGTCCCCTGAGGTTCCGGTGGTCGGTGCATGACTTCACCCGATGATCTACGAGACAGGCCTTAGCCTGGACCCGGTCCGCGCACGAGATCAGAGGAGCTCTCATGCAGCGCACGGTTGTCTCCGTATGCCTGACCGTCCTCGCGTTGGTGGGCGGGCAGATCTCCGCCGCCGCAGCCGCCCGGCACGGCGGTGTCGGCCTGCCGACGGTGGTCGGGCCGGTGCCGAGCACCGCCACCTCCCACCCCTTCGGCGCCGCGGACCACGAGCTCGTGCCCGAGGACCTCGGCCGGGTCGGGTACGTCGAGCACGAGTTCTTCGTCAGCGGCAAGGCCAACGTCTACGAGTGGCCGGCCCCGGGACCGGCGGTGGTCCGCACAGCGGGCGCCCCGTACACCACGCGCATCCTCGTCCGGCGTCCCGCGCGGGCCGCGCACTTCAGCGGCAACGTGGTCGTCGAGATGCTCAACCCCTCGAACCTGTTCGACCTCAACATCGGCTGGGCGCTCATGCACCGCCAGCTCGTGGCCAACGGCGATGTCTGGGTCGGCATCACCGCCAAGCCGATCTCCGTGCAGGCGCTCAAGAACTTCGACCCCCGGCGCTACGCGTCGCTGTCCTTCGCCAACCCGCTGCCGCTCGACGACCCGGGCAACTGCGCCACGGTGGCCGCGGACAGCTCCCGCACCACCGAGAACGGCCTCGCCTGGGACATCTACAGCCAGGTCGGCGCCCTGCTGCGCAGCACGGACCCGGCCAACCCCGTGGCGTACGGGCGGCGCGGCGCGCTCGTCAAGCACGTCTACGGCTTCGGGTACTCCCAGACCGGCGGCTACCTCTACGACTACCTCAACGCCATCCACCCGCTCGACGTCGCCAGGTTCGGCCGGCCGACCTACGACGCCTACCTGGTGGCCGTCGCCGGCGGCGCGTTCGTCGGTGCGGTGCCGATCAACCAGTGCCAGCCAGCCCCGCCGGTCGGTGACCCGCGCCGCCAGCTCACGAACGTCGGCGTGCCGATCATCCACGTCATGTCCCAGTCGGACTACCTCATCGGGATCGGCGCCCGGCGCCCGGACAGCGACGCCCCGCGCGACCGCTACCGGCACTACGAGATGGCCGGCGCCGGCCACGCGACGCCCGACGAGCTCAACTTCGCCGCGGCGCCGGCCGACATCGAGCGCGCCGGGCGTGCGGTGCCGCCGATGAGCTGCGACCAGGGGCCGCGCAGCCGCTTCCCCAGCCGGATCTTCTTCGACGCCGCCATCCGCAACCTCGACCGGTGGGTGCGCCACGGCATCGCCCCGCCGCACGCCGACCCCATCGAGGTGGTGAACGGCGCACCCGTGCTCGACGGTTTCGGCAACGTGGTCGGCGGTCTTCGCTCGCCGTACCTCGACGTGCCGACGAGCACGTGGTACGGCACCTCCACCGGCGCCTCGTTCTGCTTCATCGCCGGCCATGAGGTGCCGTTCGACCACGCCCGGCTCGCCGCGCTCTACCCCCGGCACGGCGACTACGTGCGCGCGGTGGCCAGCGACACCGCCAGGCTCGTCGCCGGCCGGTACCTCACGGCCTCCGACGGCGCCGACCTCGTCCGGGAGGCGGCCCACGCGAACGTGCCGTAGTACGCGATGCGGTGTTTTCCGGCGCATTTCGTACATTTCGCGAACGCGACGGCAATGCCAAACTCTCGACATTGTCAGGCGTTCTTTGGATTTCACTGTTCACGTGGTCGACGGTTCTCGTTCGCGCGCTCTCGGCATTCCGCTTTTAGCGTGAGGGCGCCGACCCGCCGCGGGCCGGCAGCGGCTGAGAGAGGAAGCACATTGCTCGGCAGACGATGGAGCAAACGAGCGATCATCATCACCTCGGCGGCCGGGATGCTGGTCGCCTGCGCGGGAATCACCTACGCCGCGGGCGGTTTCGGCACGCCGCTCGGTGACAGGCCGGTGGGCAGGCAGCCCGACGGCTCGTACCTGACGCAGACCGGCCAGTTCGTCACGCCGGCCGGCGACGTCGTCCAGCTCAACGGGCGGCCCTTCGGCCTCGCGCTCAGCCCGGACGGCACGACGGCCGCCGCGCTGAACACCGGCGGTGCCACCAAGGGCATCGTCACGGTCTTCGACCTGGTGAACCACAAGGTCCTGCAGCAGACCGGCACCGGCAAGATCTCCAACGGCGGGATCCTCTACACCGCCGACGGCAAGCACCTCTGGGCCGCCCAGCCCGGCGGGCTCGCCCGGTTCGACGTCGCCGCCGACGGCACGCTGGCCAACCAGACCGCGGTCGCGCTGCCGGGCGTCAGCGGCAGGCAGGCCGTCCCGGCCGGTCTCGGGTGGGCGCCGAACGGCACGGACCTGCTGGTGACGCTGAGCGCGAACAACACGCTCGGCGTCGTGGACACCACGAACAACACCGTGGTGAGGCAGATCCCCGTCGGCAACGTGCCCAACGGCGTGGTCGTGGTCGACGGCAAGGCCTACGTGAGCAACCAGGGTGGCCGGCCGGCCGGGCCCGGCGACCGGACCGACAGCTCCTACGGCACGCCGATCGTCACCAACAACGAGAGCGCGGTCCCCTCGACCGGCACTGTGTCCGAAGTGGACCTCGCCACCGGTCGGCAGGTCAGGACCTTCCCCGTCGGCCTGCAGCCCAGCGCGCTGCTGGTGGTCGGCCGGAACGTGGTCGTGGCGAACACCGACGACGACACCGTGTCCACCATCGACACGGCCAAGCAGCAGCTCGGCCGGACGTTCGCGGCCAACCCCGCCCCGGGCGCCCCGTACGGCAGCCAGCCCAACGGCCTGACCATGCTGGACAAGGACCACCTCGCGGTGAGCCTGGGCCGGGACAACGCCGTGGCCGTCTACAGCTACCACGGCGCCTACGCCCAGCCCAGCTTCGAGGGTCTGATCCCGACGGGCTCGTACCCGACCGGCATCGCGCAGGACGCCGCGCTGCACCGCCTCGTGGTGGCCAGCGAGCAGGGCCTCGGCTCGGTCGGTCCCAACGGGACGGTCGGCGAGGGCCCCGGCACCAACCCGGCGACGTCGCACCTCGGCTACAACTTCGTCGGCACCGTGCAGACGGTGGCCACGCCGTCGGCGGCGCAGATGCGTAAGTACACCAAGCAGGTCTTCGACAACAACCAGTGGAACGGCCTGCGGGAGCGCAACCAGCGCGGCAACGGCAAGGCGCACCCGGTGGCCGTGCCGGCCAAGGTCGGCGACCCGTCGACGATCAAGCACGTGTTCGTGCTCGTCAAGGAGAACCGCACCTACGACCAGGTGCTCGGGGACGACCCGCGCGGCAACGGCGCCCCGGAGCTGGCCCAGTTCGGTGGGCGCGTCACGCCGAACATCCACCAGCTCGCCGGCCAGTTCCCGTTGGTGGACAACCTGTACTCCGACGGGACGAACTCCGCGGAGGGCCACCACTGGCTCAACCAGGCCTTCGTCAACAACTACATGCAACAGATGTACGGCAACTACGTCCGCTCCTACCAGACCGGCGACCCGATGAGCAACGTGCCGTCGGGGTGGATCTGGGACAACGCCCTCGCGCACGGCAAGTCCGTGGCGAACTGGGGCGAGCAGATCGACAGCTACGTCGACCCGAGCGGCAACGGCGTGCCGAACGGTAGCTGGCCGCAGTGGTACAAGGACTCGCAGATCCTGGAGGGCAAGGCCACCGGCGACCTGCACGTCCCGATCGGCACCTACCAGCCCAAGACGGACATCCCGTCGCTGCAGAAGGTCACCAAGCCCGACTTCCCGAACTTCGACATGAACATCCCCGACCAGTACCGGGCCGACCTGTTCCAGCGGGACTTCGCCGGCTACGTGAAGAACGGGAACCTGCCGTCGCTCAACATGATGTGGCTGTCCAGCGACCACACCGCGGGCACCACGCCGGGCGGCATCACCCCGTCCGCGTACGTGGCCGACGGCGACCTCGCGCTCGGCCGGATCGTGGACACGATCTCGCACAGCCCGTACTGGCCGAACACCGCGATCTTCGTCATCGAGGACGACTCGCAGAACGGCGTCGACCACGTCGACGGCCACCGCAACCCGGCCATGGTGATCAGCCCGTACGCCAAGCGGGGCGCGGTGGTGCACGACTACTACAGCCAGCTCAACATGATGCGCACCGTCGAGCAGATCCTCGGCATGCCACCGATGAACCAGCAGGACATGACCGCACAGCCGATGTTCGCCGCGTTCACCGACAAGCCCAACCTCACGCCGTACACCTCCGTGCCGAACGAGGTGCCGCTCACGGACACGAACCCGAAGCCGGCCGTCACCAACCCGATGCAGGCCGCGTGGGCGGAATGGGCCGCACAGCAGGACTTCTCGACCGAGGACATGGTCAACATGGCCCAGTCCAACCGGGACGTCTGGTACTCGTCGAACAACTTCACGGTGCCGTACCCGGGCGACAGCAAGGTGCTGCTGCCCACCGAGGTGCCCGGCGCGGATGTCGCGCCGGCAAAGGACCCGGACGGCCACTGACCTTTGGTCGGTAGCCGCGACGGTGCCCTGCCCGAACTCTCGGGCAGGGCACCGTCGCGTGCGGCTCAGCCGCTACCGGAGTCAGCCCGCTCGCCGGTGCACGGGGTGCGGGTCACCGGGGCGGGTCCTCGCCGACCAGGCCGTCGACGGACTCGCGCAGCAGGTCGGCGTGGCCGACGTGGCGGGCGTACTCCTCGATGACGTCGATCATCATCCGGCGCAGGCTGGGGGTCCGGCCGTCGGGCCAGGCGCCCGCGGCGAGCCGGTCCAGGCCGCCGTCGGCCAGGGCCTCGGTGACCGCGGCGCGGGAGCGGGTCACGGCGTCCTGCCACAGTGCCAGGAGCTGCTCGGGTGTGTCGTCGGCGGCCGTGCGCCACTCCCAGTCGGGGTCGGCGTCCCAGTCCACCGCGTTCCACGGGGCTCCGGGATTGCGCCCGAACAGCTTGTGGCTGAAGTAGTCCGCCTCGACGAGGGCCAGGTGCTTGAGCAGCCCGCCGAGCGTCATGGACGAGGCGGCGGTAGTCGCCCGCAGGCCGGCCGCGTCGAGCCCGCCGCACTTCCACGCGAAGGTCGCGCGCTGTCGCTCCAGGGAGCCGAGCAGGGTGTCGATCTCGTTGCCCGCCGCGGGCGGCCCCTCATGGTTCGCACTCATGGCGCGGAGGCTACTGCCGGTTCCGGACGATCTACTGCCGGATTGCCGCCTCCTGCGCCTGGAGCTCGCGGACCCGCGGGATCACCTGCGTGCCGTACAGCTCGATCGCGGTCATGAGTGTCTCGTGCGAGAGACCGCCCATGCCGTACTTCAGGTCGAAGCGGTTGGCGCCGAGCAGGGTCAGGTTCGCCGCGATCTTCTCGGCGACCGTGTCCGGGGACCCGACGTAGAGCGCGCCGTGCGGGCCGACCTCGTAGGCGAAGGACTCCTCGGTCGGGACGGCGAACCCGCGGGTCTCGCTCATCCGGCGGATCATCTCCCGGTAGTGCGGCCAGAACTCGGCGCGCGCCTGCTCGTCGGTGGCGGCGACGTGCCCGGGCGAGTGCACGCCGACCGGCAGCGGCGGGCGGTCGAGCTGACGCAGGGCCTGTCGGAAGAGCTTCGAGAACGGCTCGAACCGCGCGGGGCTGCCGCCGATGATCGCGAGCATCAGCGAGAAGCCGTAGTACGCGGCGCGGACGACCGACTGCGGGCTGCCGCCGACGCCGATCCACGCCGGGAAGGGGCCGGACTCGGTGTGCGGCACGACATCCTGGTCGTGCAGCGCCGCGCGGGTCTTGCCCTTCCAGGTGACCGGTCCGCCCTTGAGCAGCTCGGCGAAGAGGTTGGTCTTCTCCTCGAACAGGTCCTCGTAGTCGGCGAGGTCGTACCCGAACAGCGGGAACGAGTCGATGCTGGACCCCCGGCCGAGGATGACCTCCGCCCGGCCGCCGGAGACGGCGTTGAGCGTGGAGTAGCGCTGGAACACGCGGACCGGGTCGTCGGAGCTCAGCACGGTCACCGCCGACCCGAGGCGGATCCGGGACGTGCGGGCGGCGATCGCGCTCAGCACGACGTCGGCGGCCGGCATCGGGAAGTCGTCGGTGTGGTGCTCGCCGATCCCGAAGAAGTCCACGCCGACCTGCTCGGCGAGGACACCCTCCTCGACGACGTCGCGGATCGTCTGGGCGTGGGACAGCCGGTGGCCGGTGTCGTCGTCGGTGAGATCGCCGAAGGTGTCGAGGCCGAGGACGAGGGGGAACTCCGGGGCTGGTGTGGTCATGTGGGCCTCCTTGGCTATGCGGCGTCGGCGCGCACCGCGTGCTCGAACTCGGCGCGGCGAAGCGGCACGCCGAAGACCGGGCCGCCGGGTTGGAGGAGGCGGCCCGCGCGCAGGCCCTCCAGCCGGACGGCGTCGTAACCGATGCGCTCGACGACGTCCGCCACGGCGGCCACCGCGCCGGGGTCCTCGCCCGCGACGCCGAGCGCGCGCCGCCGCGGGTCGCCGGCGGGCCGGCGGTCGTCCTCGAGCTCGTGGTAGCCGATGTGGTTGAGCGTCTTGACGATCGTCGACCCGGCCAGCCGGTGCGCGACGATCTCGCTGCTGCCGTAGCGGGGGTCCTCGAACATCTCCCGGACGCCGTCGACGGGTGGCCAGTAGTTCATCGTGTCGACGACGAGCTTGCCGTCGACCACGGCGGGGTCGAACGTCGGAAACCTGTGCAGCGGGATCGACAGCACCACGAGGTCGGCGTCCGCGACGGCGTCGGCGGCCCAGCGTGGCTGCGCGCCCGGCGCCAGGAACTGGGTGATGAGCGCGATCTTCGCCGGGTCTCCCGACGCCGCGATCGACACGTCGTAGCCGGCGGCGACCGCCACCCGCGCGATCACCGGCCCGACGTGCCCCGCGCCGAGCACCGCGATGCGGGTCATGCCGGGCCGCCCGCGTCGAGGTGGTCGCGCAGGGTCCGCAGGACGTCGTCCAGCGCGTCGAGCTGCTCGGCCGTGAGGGCGTCGGCGAAGTGCGTCTTGACCGCGCGCAGGTGGGGGGTGTTCGCGCGGCGGAACATGCCCTCGCCCTCCGCGGTGAGCGAGACCTCGGCGCCGCGGTTGTCGGTGGCGCAGTCGTCGCGGCGGATGAGCCCGCGCCGCTCCATCCGGCCGAGGTGGTGGGACAGCCGGCTGCGCTCCCAGTCGATGGCGGCCGCCAGCTCGGAGGACCGCAGCCGGCCGCCGTGCGCCTCGCTGAGCGCCAGCAGCACCTGGTAGTCGCCCGGGGACAGCCCGGTCTCCTGCAGCTGGGCGCCGAGGACCCGGCGCAGCTCCGCGGTGGTGTCCAACAGGGACCGCCAGATCCCGAGATCCCGCGCCGTCATCCGGCGCCGCACCGCTTGGCCGGCCATCCCGTCACCACCTCAGGTCATTGACATGTCAATCGTACGCCGGTTGATTGACATGTCAATTGACCCTCGGTGGGCCGGAGGCCGGTGTCGCGGCCGGAGGACGGCACGCGCCCGGACCCGGCGGGTCGAACCCGGCCTGGTTTCCCGGCCGCGCAGGGGGGCGGGTGGCGGGGTCAGTCGCCTTGGGCGGCCGGGGCCACGTACTGGGTGTCGTGCCAGACCGCCCGCGCGCCGGAGTCACCGATCCGCACGACCTGCACCGCGGAGGCCACCGCGAGCACGACGGCGAGCCCGGCGAGCACGACGGTCGTGGGCCGGACCCAGCGGGCGGTCCCGGCAGGGCTCGCGGCCGGGACCGCGTCAGGGGTGGCGTCAGCGTCCGCGTCAGGGATGGTGTCAGCGTCCGCGTCAGGGGTGGCGGCAGGAGTGGCGGCAGAGGTCGCACGGCGCCCGCGCCAGTCGAGGTAGACGAGCGCCGCCAGGACGACGGCCATGGGCGCCACCAGGATCAGCAGCTGGTCGCCGAGCTCGGCGTGCGTGGCGACGAGGGAGTCCGGCTCGAGGCGGTCGCGCAGTGCCTCGCCGCTGTCCGTGGCGAGCGGGATGGACCCCGTCGCCACCGCGGCCAGCGCCACCGTGGGCCAGCCGTAGTGGCGGCGAAGCCTCGGCCAGACGGCGACGGCGATGCCGGTGAGCACGGCGAGCGGGACGAGCACGACGACGGCGTGCACGACGAGCGGGTGCAACGGCAGGTTGGCGATGAACGCGGGCATGCGGCAGTGCCTTTCCAGGTGGCGTCGGCCCCCGGTCCGGGCCACACGCTGGTCCGGGCAGACACTGACAGGTCGATCTTGGAGAATTCTTGGCTCACCGCGGGCGGTCGAGCGGCAGCGACAGCCGCAGCCGCGAGCCGCCGCCGGGCTGGGCCGTCGCGGTGATGTCGCCGCCGTGGCGCGCGGCGATGTCGCTCACCAGCGCGAGCCCGAGGCCGTAGCGCCGCCGGCCGGTGGTGGGCGACGGCCGCGTCCGGGTGGTGGCGAACCGGTCGAACATGCGGGGCAGCACCTCGGGGTCGATACCAGGCCCGTCGTCGACGACGTCGAGCACCGCGGTGCGCTCGACCGTGCTCACCGTGACGGTGACGGCCGCGGTGGCGTGCCGGATCGCGTTGTCCAGCAACGCGGTCACCGCGCGTCGCACGGCGGTCGGCGCGCCCCGGACGTGGACCGGACTGCCGGGGCGGCGCACCGCGAGCGTGACACCCCCGGCGGCGGCCGAGCCCCGGTACGCCTCGGTGACCTGCTCGGCGAGCTCGGCCAGGTCGAAGCTCACCACGGCGTCGGCGACCTGGTCGGCGGCGAGCAGCAGGTCCTCCAGGATGGCGGTGAGGTGGTGGGCGTCGGTCACCACCTTGTCGGCCTCGCCCAGCAGGTTCTCCGCCGTGCCGGCGCCGCGCAAGTGCCGCTGCAGCAGCTGGACCCGGGTGGACAGCAGGGTGAGCGGCGTGCGCAGCTCGTGGCTCGCGTCGGCGACGAACTGACGCTGGATGGTGAGCGCGGCGGCCATCGGCCGGACCGCGCGCCGGGCGAGCCAGCTCGCGGCGCCGGCCGCCAGCACCAGGCCCACCGCGCCGCAGAGCAGCAAGGCGACCGCCAGCCGGGTCCGTTCGGCGTGGTTGGCCGACAGGTCCAGCGCGGCCTGCACCGTGGTCCGTCCCTGGCGCGCCGTCTGCACCCGGTACTCGATCCCGTGGGACCGGTAGTCCTCCGTCGTCGCCTGCCCGGTCGACGCGGTCCGGGTCAGCGCCGCCTCGTCGGGCAGCCCGGCCGGCAGCCCGGGGGTCGCGATCCGGCCACCCGATCCCTGTGCCACGAGCCAGACCCCGGCGGGCGGATCGACGACGTCGTCCGCGCGGGCGATCGACTGGGCCAGCAGCGTGGTGGCCTGGCGGTGCTGCCCCTGCACCACCACGAGCACCGCGAGCGCCGTCCCCACCACCACGATCACCGCCGCGCACAGCCCGATCCACAGGCCCAGCTGCCGGGTGGCGCGCCGCAGCTGCTCGGCGTCGCGGCCGGTCACCGTGCCCCGCGTGGCCCGGGTCATGACGCGCCGAGCTGGTAGCCGCGGCCGTGCACGGTGGCCACCACCCGGCGGCCGAGCTTGCGCCGCAGGTAGTGCACGTAGGTCTCCACGACGTTCTCGCTCTCCGCCTCCGGGAACGCCAGCGTCAGCAGGTCGCGGCGGCTGAACATCCGCTTCGGGTTGCGCGCGAGCACCTCGAGGAGCGCGCACTCCCGCTCCGACAGCCGCACCGGCGGCTCACCGTCGCGGTGCACCAGCCGGGTCCGAGGGTCGAGCCTGCCGCCGCTGACCGGCAGCGAGTCGGCGGCCTCCAGGTGCCGGCGCCGCAACGCCCGCAGCCGGGCGAGCAGCTCGTCGACGTCGAACGGCTTGCCGAGGTAGTCCTCGGCGCCGGCGTCGAGGCCGGCCACCCGGTCCGCCGGGTTGGCGAGCGCCGAGAGGACCAGGACCGGGGTCGCGACCGCCCGCGAGCGCAGCCGGCCGAGCAGGTCGAGGCCCTCGATCGCGGGCAGGCCGCGGTCGATGACCAGTACGTCGTAGCTGCGGGTCAGCGCGAGGTGCAGCGCCCGCTGGCCGTCGGGGGCGGTGTCGACGGCGTACCCCTCCTCGGTGAGCAGGGTGGCCAGCATGCCGACCAGCTCGGCGTCGTCCTCGACCAGCAGGACGCGGGCTCGACCGAGCGCGTCGGCCTCCCCGGGCTCGTGGTCCATGCGCCCATAGTGCCGCCGCCGTGACGGGCTGTCCTCTCGCACAGGCAGCCCTTCCACTACTCACAGAATTCTCCCAGCCTTCGCGCTGACACTCGGTCGCATGGCCAACCGAAGGCAGACGGCGGCGAACCAGCAGCTCCGGGTGCGGCAGGCGCGCCGGGACGACGGGCGCCGGCGGGTGACGGTGGTGACCCGGGTGGTCGCGGTCGGTGCGACCGCGCTCGCCGTGCTGGCGGGTGTCGTGTTCGCGAACCAGGCCAGCGGCAGCACCGGGTCGCCGACCACGAGCGGTACGGACGGTACGAGCAGTGGTGGCGGTGGCTCCGTGCCGCTGCCCGACACCGGCTCCGGCGGGGCCTGGACGCCGCCCGTCCAGGTCCCCGGCTCGGGTGGGTCCGGGCCGGCACACGGATCCTCGGGTGGGTCGTGACCATCGCGACCGCGGACTTCGCCGCGCTCGGGACCACCGCGCAGGTGGTGGTCACCGACCGCCGGTCCTTACCCGGGGCGGTGGCGCTGCTCCGCGCGCGGCTCGCCGAGCTCGACCTGGCCGCCAGCCGGTTCCGGCCCGACTCGGAGATCTCCCGCCTGCACCGGACCGCCGGCACCGCCACCGAGGTGACCCCGCTGCTGCTCGCGGCGCTCGAGGTGGCCCTGGCCGCCGCCGAGCGGACCGGCGGGCTGGTCGACCCCACGGTCGGGCACGCGGTCCGGCGGCTGGGCTACGACCGGGACTTCGCCGCGATCGCCGCCGACGACCCGGCTCCGGCCGCGCCGGGCACGCCCGCTCCCGGCTGGTGGCGGGTGCGCCTGGACCCGGCGAGCCGGCGGGTGGTGCTGCCGCGCGGGGTGAGCCTCGACCTCGGCGCCACCGCCAAGGCCTTCGCCGCCGACCGCTGCGCCGCGGAGATCGCCCGCGAGACCGGGCGCGGGGTGCTCGTGAACCTCGGCGGCGACCTCGCCGCCGCCGGTGACCCGCCGGCCGGCGGGTGGCGGATCGTCGTGGGCGACGACCACGCGGCCACCGACCCGGCGCGCGACCCGACGGTCACCATCCATGCCGGCGGGCTCGCCACGTCCAGCACCACCCGCCGGACCTGGCGGCGGGCCGGCCGCACGCTGCACCACATCGTCGATCCTCGCACCGGGGACGTGCCCGACGCGGTGTGGCGGACCGTGAGCGTGGCCGCGGCGTCCTGTGTGGACGCCAACACCGCCGCGACGGCGGCGATCGTGCTCGGTGCCGCCGCGCCGGCGTGGCTCGCCGAGCGCCGGTTGCCGGCCCGCCTGGTCGACCCGGACGGGCGCGTCGTCACGGTCGCCGGCTGGCCGGTGGACGGCGAGCTGGCGGCATGACCAGCCTCTGGTACGCCAGCCGCGCGGCCGGGCTGCTGGCCCTGGTCCTGATCACCGGGACCGTCGTGCTCGGCGCGCTCACCGGCGGCCGGGCCTCGTCGGCCGGGTGGCCGCGGTTCGCGGTGGCGGCCCTGCACCGCAACCTGGCGCTGCTGACCATCACGTTCGTCGTGGTGCACGTGGCGACCGCGGTGATCGACGGCTACGCCGGCATCGCCTGGCTGGACACGGTTCTGCCGTTCGTCTCGGTGTACCACCCGTTCTGGCTCGGGCTGGGCGCGGCCGCGTTCGACCTGCTCCTCGCGCTGGTGGTGACGAGCCTGCTGCGGTCCCGGGTGAACCCCAGGCTGTGGCGGGCGGTGCACTGGGCGGCGTACGCGTGCTGGCCGGTCGCGCTCGTGCACGGGTTCGGCATCGGCGCGGGAGACACCCGGACCGGCTGGGGCCTGGCCGTGGTCCTCGGCTGCCTCGCGGCCGGCACCGGCGCGGTCCTGTGGCGGCTGAGCACCAGCCACCCCGACTCGGTGGCCCGCCAGCAGTACGCGGGAAGGGCCCGGTGACGGCCATGACCCGGACGCGGCTCCCGGCGGCACCCGCACCGCTCGACACCCACCACCGGCTGCTCGCCGGCTGGTACGAGACCCGCGGGCGCGCCGACCTCGCGACCCATCTCGCCCGGCACGGCCCCGTGCCGCTCGACGCCTACCCCGGCGAGGCGGGCCGGCAGCGGCTGGTCGACGCGGTCGACCGGTCCGGCCTGCGGGGCAGGGGAGGCGCGGGGTTCCCCACCGGCCGCAAGCTCCGGGCCGTCGCGGCCGGCCGGCGGCGGCCCACCGTCGTGGTCAACGCGTGCGAGGGCGAGCCGGTGAGCGGCAAGGACCACGCGCTGCTCACGCTCGTGCCGCACCTCGTCCTCGACGGCGCCGTGCTCGCCGCGCACGCCGTCGGCGCCACCGAGATCATCGTGTGCCTGCACGAGGGCGACGCACTCCGCCCGCTCGTGGTCGCCGCGCTCGCCGAACGCGCCGACCCGGTGCCCTTCCGGATCCAGCCCGTCCCGCGCCGCTACGTCGCCAGCGAGGAGTCCGCGCTGGTGAACCTGATCAACACCGGCGACCCGCGGCCGACGAGCAAGCCGCCGCGCCCGGACCAGCGGGGCGTCCGCGGCCGGCCCACGCTGGTCAGCAACGTCGAGACGCTCGCCCAGCTCGCGCTCGTCGCCCGGCACGGGCCCGACTGGTTCCGCACCACCGGCACGCCGGACTCGCCGGGCACCACGCTGGTGACCGTCACCGGTGCGGTGCGCCGGCCGGGGGTGCACGAGGTCGCCTGCGGCACGCCGATCGGCCACGCGCTGGAGCTCGCCGGCGTGGCGCCGGACGCGCAGGCCGTGCTCGTCGGCGGCGTCGCCGGCGCCTGGCTGCCGCTGCCCTTCGCCGCCGGCGTGCCACTGGCCCACCGCGAGCTGGCCGACGCCGGCGCGACGCTCGGCGTCGGCGCGTTGTTCGTGCTGCCCGCGGCCGCGTGTGGGGTGGCCGAGACCGCGCGGATCCTGCGCTACCTCGCCGGCGAGTCCGCCGCCCAGTGCGGGCCGTGCATGTTCGGCCTGCCCGCCCTCGCCGACGACCTCACCCGCATCGCCCACGGCGGCGCGGACGCCCGCATCGACGCGCGCCTGCGGCGCCGGCTCGCCGTGGTCGAGGGCCGCGGCGCGTGCCGCCACCCCGACGGCGCGGTCCGGGTCGCCGCCAGCGCGCTGCACACCTTCGCATCCGACGTCCGCCGGCACCGCGACGGCCGCCCGTGTGTCCACATCGGACAGCCACGCGTCCCGCTGCGGCCGGGGGACTGGAGCACGCCGTGACCGAGCACCTGCGCGTCGACCGCATCGCCTGCCGGGCCCACGGCCTGTGCGCCGACCTGCTCCCCGAGCTCGTCGAGCTCGACGAGTGGGGCTACCCGCTGCTCGCCACCGACGTCGTCCCCGCACACCTGCGTGCCGAGGCGAGCGCGGCCGTCGCCGCGTGCCCGGCCCTCGCGTTGCGGCTGGACCGGACCGGCTGAACCCGCTCGGTCAGCCGACGGCGAGCGGCTCCTCGCCCGGGTGCGACTTCGCGATGGCCGGGGCCGGTCCGGTGCCACCGCCCGGCACGGACAGGGTGAACGTCGAGCCGCGGCCCAGCTCGCTGGTGACCGAGGCGGTCCCGCCGAGCGTCTCGACCGCGGCCCGGACGATGGCGAGGCCCAGCCCCGTGCCGCCCCGCCCGGGCTCCCCGGACCACGGCCGGGTCGACCAGGCGCCGTCGAAGATCCGGTCGAGGTTCTCCGGCGCGATCCCGACGCCGGTGTCGGACACCTCGATGAACACCCAGCCGCCCGCCCGCCGCGCGGCGACCTCGATGCGGTCGCCGTCGCGGGTGAACGCGACCGCGTTCTCGAGCAGGCTGTTGAGCGCCGCACGCAGGCTGTCCTCGTTCGCGCTGATCGTGCCGGCGGTGGCCGAGGCCACCCACCTCCGGTCGGCTATGGGGGTCCACCGGCGGACGAGCTCGTGGACGAACACCCCGATGTCCACTGTGGACAACTCGCCGGGGGAGTCCAGCTGCATCAGCATGGTCAGCCGGGCGGTGAGCCGGTCCAGCTCGGACAGCTCGTCGAGCACGGTGCCCGCGTCCTCCTCCGTCTGGTGCCCCTCGTGCGCGGCCCGGATCAGCTCGACGTAGCCCCGCGCGACGGTGATCGAGGTACGCAGCTCGTGCGAGCCCAGGCGGACGAACAGCGCCTGGGTCTCGGCCCGCTTCCGCTCCAGCGTCGCGACGTCCTCCCGTTCGGCCAGCGCCGCCTGCCGGCCGCGGACGTGCCAGACCATGACCAGGAACACCGCGGCCATCAGCGGCACCTCGGCCGTCTCCTCGAGGCCGATCTCGCCGACGTCCGCGTGGTGCCAGAGGATGTAGCCGGTCGACACGGTCACCGCGGCCAGCACCGCCATCATGGCCCGGGTCGGCCACACGTTGATGCCGAACACCAGGGCGATGCTGATCCACACGAAGTGGAACGGGATCGTCTCGGCGCCGGGAAGGTGCCACATCGCGAACAGGTTGGCCGTCGCGAAGACCGCCCAGCACGCGAGGACGACCACCCTAGCTCGCAGAGAGGCAGTAGCCCACATTCCGCACCGTCTCAATCTTCCGCAGTCCGTCTAGTTTGGACCTGAGGCGTCGCACGTAGACGTCGACGACGTTGCTGCCCGGGTCGAACTGGTAGCCCCACACGTCGGCGAGGAGCTCCTCGCGGCTGCACACCTGGTTCGCCCGCTGCATGAGGTGGTTGAGCAGCAGGAACTCCCGGTGGGACAACGAGGTCTGCTGGCTGCCCATCGACACCGTGCGGCGTTGCGTGTCCAGGCGCAGGTCGCCGACCTGGAGGAACCGGCCGGTGAGCGTCTGCCGGTGGTCGCGCAGCCGCGCGCGGATCCGCGCCAGCAGCTCGGCGATCACGAACGGCTTGATCATGAAGTCGAGCGCGCCCGCGTCGAGCACCTGGACCCGCGCGCCGATCTCCGGCACCGCGGACAGCACGATCACCCGCAGGTCCGGCCGGTCGGCGAGCAGCTCGACCAGGAGGTCGTCGCCGGCCCGGTCGGGCAGCATCAGGTCGAGTACCACGAGGTCGTAGTCGCCCGAATGCACCGCGGCGAGCCCCTCGGCCGCGTTGCCGACGCAGTCGACGGTGTACCCCGTCGACTCCAGCGCGCGGTGCAGCAGACGACGAACCCGCTCCTCGTCGTCCACAACCAGAACTCGGCTCATTTTCGCCCACTCGCCGCGGCCGCACTGTCATTCCCGAGGTCGTCGGCATCCAGCCCGGCGTTACCGACCGTGACCAGAAAACTTGCTGGTCAGGCCATTTGGCGGCGCTCTCCGGCGCACCCGGACGGGTCGCGCTACTACCGGTGACAGTCACATGACAGAGCTGTCATCTACGCCGCATCCCCGGCTCGCGTGACGACGTGCGGATTGCAGTACCTGACCGCGCGGCGAACGGTGCCCACGGCACGACACCTGAGGATGATCATGAGACGTATCCGGTTTCGGTGGATCACACTCGGTTCCGTCGCGTTGATCGCGCTGGCCGTGGTCGTGCCCGTGGTCCTGCCGCAGCTCGCCGCCCCGGCACACGCCGCGCAGCCGGGCGCGATCACGCTGCACGTCCAGAGCGCCCGGACGGTGGGCACCGCGCCCGGCCAGATACGCAAGGGCGACGCGATCCCCGACTACCAGTGGCTGATCGCCGCGGAGGACGTGGGCAACCCGCACGACGCCACGCAGAACTGCCTGCCCAGCCGGGCGGGCGGCCGGGCCGACTTCGCCTCGACGTGCCAGTGGCCGTCCGTGCGGGAGACCCCCGGCTCGGTCCCCGTGGTGGCGCAGGGCGACGCCACCAAGCTCAACGACGCGACCGCGCTGGCGGACCTGCCGCCCGGCCGCTACCTGATCTCCGTGACCGCGGACGGCTACAAGATCGACGGCGCGCACTTCAGCGTCGACGGCGGCACCCACCAGGTCACGGTCGACATGCAGCCCTACCCCCTCCCGCTGGGCACCGCCCGGATCCGCGTGTTCCACGACGCCGTCCCGGTCGACGCGACCTACGAGATGGGCGCCGAGCCGGGGCTCGCCGGGTTCACCGCGCACCTGGCCGACGTGCTCGGCGAGGTCACCACCGACTACTACGGCAACCCGCTGTGCACCGCCTACGTCCACTCCGCACCGGACGCGACGCACGCCAAGGGTCAGATCGTGTTCGCCGGCGGAAAGCCGGTCGTGGCGCCGAACTCGCCCGGGCGGTGCGTGAGCGACGCGGCCGGCGACATCGTCATCGAGAACCTCGGACCGGACCGCTACGCCGCGTCCGTCGTCCCGCCCACCGGCCAGACCTGGGCGCAGACCACGACCCTCGAGGGCGCGCACGACTGGGACATCTGGGTCCAGGAGGGCGACACCGGCTACGACACCGAGCAGACCGTCGGCGGCGAGCGAGTGCCCTATGTGGACTTCGGGTTCGTCGAGCCGAAGGCGCTGCCGGCCGGGCCGGCCGGCGCGATCAAGGGTGTCGCGGTCCAGGTCGACACCTACGTCGGCGGCACCGGCGGGGTCACCGTGCCCGAGACGGGCATCGCGGGCGCCAACGTGCGCGGCCCGGTCGACCGGCCCTACGTCGCGCTGTCCGCGCTGGGCAACAACGACCAGATGGTCTACATGGCGCGAGCCGGCAGCGACGGCCGGTTCGACATCAGGAACGTGCCCGACGGCGACTACCAGCTCACCCTGTGGGACTACCCGCAGGAGCTCATCCTCGACAGCTTCTCGGTGACCGTGAACAACGGCCAGACGGTCGACGTCGGCCAGAAGGGCCTGGCCGGCTGGCACACCGCCGTGCACGGCTCGGTGTTCGTCGACGCCAACGCGAACGGCAAGCGGGACCCGGGGGAGAGCGGCGTGCCGCAGTTCGCGGTGGCGGTCAAGGAGCGCGACAACTCGGTGATGGACCAGGGCACCAACACGGTCACCACCGACTCGCAGGGCCGGTACACGATCAACGAGGTCTACCCGCTGAGCAAGTTCCTGGTCCTCGAGGCGTTCAACACCCGTTACAAGACAACGGGAATCACCTACAAGGCCGACAACGACCCGCAGCCGACGACGTTGCTCGGCGCGGCCGTGGACATCAGCATCCTGCCCATCATCGGGCTGCGCGGCCAGGTCGACTGGGGCGTCCAGCCCTACGCCGGAGCCGAGAACGGCGGCATCGCCGGCACGGTCACCTACGACACCACCCGCAACGAGCTCGACCCGCGCTACTCGGTGAGCGAGTCCTACCAGCCGGGTGTGCCGGACGTGCCCGTGCACCTGTACGCGGTCAAGCGCGACGCCGACGGCACGCCGATCCTCAACGCCGACGGGTCCACCGCCCGCGGCCCGGAGCTCGCGGACACCTACACCTCCGAGACCTGGCATCGCCCGGCCGGCTGTGTGCCGCGCAACCACAACGGCGACGTGCTCACCGACCAGCAGGCCGTCGGCCTGCCCGAGCAGGATCCGCAGTCCTGTGTGGAGGCTCCGCTGCAGGGCGTCCAGACCCGGCCGAGCGACGCCAACCCGGACAACTTCGGCCAGACGGTCAACGGCAACTACGCCTTCGCCACCTCCAAGCTCAACCTGTTCCCGCCGGACGACCCGGACAACCCCGCGCCCGACCACCAGCTGCCGCTGTACGCGAACCTCGCCGACGCCCACTACCCCGACCAGCCGCTGCCCCCGGACGACTACCTCGTCGCGGTCGGCATCCCCGACAACCCCGTCGGCGGCGGGCCGATGTACCAGGTCACCCGCGAGGAGGACGTGAACGTCTTCACCGGCGACGGCTACCTGCCGCAGGAGAACTTCCCGCCGTCCGCGGAGCAGTCCGGCGACCAGCCCAACCCCGCGCAGCCGCAACCGGATCCGGGCGCGCCGCCGTCCCAGGGCGCGGGCATCGTGGCCCCGTGTGCCGGCGCGAACCACCTCGTGCACGTCACCAACCAGGCGTTCGTCGACGGCGGCGGCAGCCCGTTCGAGGGCCAGCAACGCCCGCTGTGCGACCAGAAGCTGGTCACCGTCCGCGGCGCGCAGGCCACGGCACCGAACTTCAACCTGTTCACCGAGGTGCCCCTGCCGACCCACTTCTGGGGCCTGACCATCAACGACCTCGGCCTCGCCTACGACAAGCGCTCGGTCGAGTTCGGTGAGGCCGCGGGTCTGCCGAACGTGCCGATGGGCATCTACGACTGGAGCGGGCGGCTCGTCGACAAGGTGGACACCGACTTCAACGGCTTCTACGAGGCGCTGGAGCCCTCGACGTCCACCTACAACTGCCCGCTGCCGGCCGGACCGTGTCCTGGCATGTACAAGTTCGTGGGCAACGACCCCGGCCAGCCCGGGCATCCGAACAGCAACTACAACCGGCGCTACCGCACGATCGCGACCAACTTCCAGGCCTGGCCGGGTCTCTACACGGTGACCGACACCGCGCCGACCCAGGTCGCGGTGGTGGCCACCGCCCCCGGCTCGACCCAGATCAACCCGGTGGACTGCACCCCGCCGGCCACCGCGCCGCAGCTGTTCGCCGTGTCCCGGCCCTACGTCGCCAGAACCGACGCCAACCGGACGCTGACGATCAACGGCACCGGCTTCGGCGCGACCAGGGGTTCCGGGCAGGTGAGCGTCACCCGGCCCAGCGGGGTCTCGGTCAACCTGCCGGTGACCAGCTGGTCGGACACGACGGTGACGGTCCAGGTGCCCGCGACGCTCATCGCGGGGCCGGTGTCCCTCGCGCTGCGCACAGGTAGCGGGCAGACCACCCTCAACGGGCTGACCGTGCACCTGCTCGGCCCCATCTACAACCCGCGCCTCCTGCAGGTCAACCCGCCCACACCGGGTGCGCCGGGCACCACGTTCACCACCGTGCAGGCCGCGCTCGAGGCGGCCGCCCGCGGCACCGGCGCGCAGCTGGTCGTGGTGTGGCCCGGCCCGCAGGGGCAGGACAACCCGAAGGGTGCCTACTTCGAGAACCTGGTCGTGCACTCGACCGTCCAGCTCCAGGGCGTCGGCCCGGGCGGCTTCCGCACCGACGGCAGCTACGTCCGCGGCTCCGTGATCGACGGCATGGGCTTCAACCCGGGCAACGACGCCGGCATCGCGTGGTTCGCGCTCGTCGGCGGGCTGCAGTACCAGGGCCCGGTCAACGTGCCGGACTCCGCGACGGTGACCGTGCTCGCGCCACCGGCCGGCAACACCGGCTCGGCCATCGACGGGTTCGGCATCACCGGCGGCGCGCAGGCCGACTTCCCCGTCAACCTCAACGTCGTCAACGGCGGCGTGCACACCCCGGCCGGCGCGCCCGGCGCGGCGGTCACCCAGGGCGGCGGCGTGTACGTGCACGCCTCGGTCAACTCGCTCAACCTCACCAACAACGTGATCGCCGGCAACAGCGGCTCCTACGCCGGGGGCATCCGGGTCGGCACGCCTTACAACACGACGATCGTCAACCGCGGCCTGACCGTGTCGCACAACCAGATCCACGACAACGGCGGCACCAACCTCGCGGGCGGGATCGGGCTGTTCAACGGGACCAACAACTACTCGGTCGACCACAACGACCTGTGCGGCAACTTCTCTGCCGAGTACGGCGGCGGGATCAGCCACTACGGCCGCAGCAACAACGGTCAGATCGCGAACAACCGGTTGTGGTTCAACCAGTCCTACGACGAGGCCGGCGGCATCATGATCGCCGGTGAGCTGAGCACGAACCTCGCGCAGCCCTCCGCCGGGTCGGGACCGCTGTCCGTGCACGAGAACCTCATCCAGGACAACATGTCCAACGACGACGGCGGCGGGATCCGCCTGCTGCAGGCCGGCAACTTCCCGATCGCCATCGAGAACAACCTGATCACCGACAACATCTCCACCCACGAGGGTGGCGGGCTCGCCCTCGACGACGCCACGAACGTCCGGCTGGTCAACAACACGGTGATGAAGAACATCACCACGGCGACCGCGATCACGAGCACCGGCGCGCCCGCGCCGGCGGGCCTGGCCACCACGCTGAACAGCGTGCAGCTGCAAGCCACGCTGCCCGCGAACGCGGCGAGGTACAGCAACCCGTTGCTGCTCAACAACGTCTTCTACGACAACCGGGCCGGCAGCTGGAACGGGGAGTTCGTCTCCGGGGTCGGCTCACCGCAGGCACCCGCGGGCGACCCGGTCCGGCGCTGGGAGCTCGGCTCGGTCGACGCCGGGGTGACCCTCACCCCGACCAACTCGGTGCTGCTGCAGTACGACCCGGGCGTGACCCCGAGCGCCACCAACAAGGTGGGGCAGGACCCGAGGGTGAAGTCGGCGTTCGACGTGTCCGTCACGATCCTCACCTCGCGCACGTTCCCGACCTTCCGGGAGGCCGTGATCGTGGCGAAGAACGTGCCGCCCCAGCTGCAGGGCGACTACCACCTCGTCGGCGCGGTCTCGCCGGCCAGCAACTCGGGCGCGTTCGGCCGCAACTACGGCGGTGCCCTGGTGCTCGCCCCGAGCACCGACTACGACGGCGACCTGCGGAGCCTCCTGTTCCCCGACATCGGTGCGGACGAGATCCCGTGAGCGACCCGATGGCACAGGACGGCCAACCCGACCACGAAGAGCAGGAGGACACCGTGAGCATCGAACCCCCACGCCGTGCCATGACTCGGCGCGCGTTGCTCACCGGCGGAGTCGGCGCGGCGGCGGCGATCGGGGCAGGCCGGCTACTCGCCGCCCACGGCGCCGCCGCGCCGCGACGCACGGCCGCGGCCGCCGCGCCGGCCGTCGAGCTCCACCTCGCCGCCACCGACGGCTGGGCGTCCATGCCGCCCAGCTCCCGGCCGAACCTGCCGTTCTGGCCCGACTCCCTCGCCCCGAGCCAGCTCGACCTCTACGTCTTCGGGTTCCGGGACGTGACCGGCCTCGACGCGGCCGCGGTCACCGCGCAGCGCGGCAAGGCGCAGGTCTCCGCGCCGACGCTGGGCTTCGACGAGGGCGTGGACATCAAGCTGACGCTGAGCAACCTCGGGCTGTCCCAGCGGCCGGACCTCACCGACGGGCACACGGTGCACTGGCACGGCTTCCAGAACGCCATCCCGCTCTTCGACGGCGTGCCGGAGCTGTCGATCTCGGTGCCCATCGGCCGGGACTTCACCTACTTCTACCGGCCCCGCGATCCCGGCACGTACATGTACCACTGCCACTTCGAGGACGTCGAGCACGTGCAGATGGGCATGACCGGGCTCGTCTACGTCCGGCCGGTGCAGAACGCGCACCCGGTGGCGGGGGACCCGGCCGGCAGCCGCTACGCCTACAACGACGGCGACGGCTCCACCCGCTACGACCGCGAGTTCGGCATGCTGCTCAACGAGGTGTGGGCCGAGGCGCACTACCGCGACGCGCACATCCAGACCACCGACTGGACCGACTACGCGCCGAGCTTCTGGACCATCAACGGGCGCAGCTACCCGGACACGGTCGCGCCGAACGGCGACCCGATGACCCCGGCGGCCGGCCGGCTGCGCTACCAGCCGAACAGCTCGCTCGTCACCGCGAACGAGGGCGACCGGGTCCTGCTGCGGCTGGCCAACCTCGGCTACCAGAGCCACAACCTGGCCGCGGACGGCATCGAGCTGACCACCGTGGCCAAGGACGCGACGCTGCTCGTCGGCCGGGACGCCAGCACGCACTTCGAGACCGGCAACAGCGTCGAGATCGCGCCGGGCGAGAGCCGCGACGTGCTGTTCACCGCGCCCGCGCCCGGCACGTACCTGCTCTACGACCGCCACCTCGCGTTCCTCACCAACGGCGGCGCGGGCGGCTACGGCGGACAGCTGACCGAGATCAGGGTCAGTCCCCGCGGCACCCGGCCCGCGCAAACCACCCCGAACACGTGATCAGGTAGAGGAGCGTTCCCATGTCGCGCATCCGCGCCCCGCGGCCAACCGTGGCGATCCCCGCGCTGCTCATCGTGCTCGTGGCGTTCGTGCTGCTCGTGCCGGCGACGTCCTCGAGCGCCGAGGTGCGCGACGGCCTGCCGTGCGAGACCAACACCACCAACACCTTCTCGATGGACGCCAAGTCGGGCTATGTGTCCACACCGGACGGTAACTCCATCTACATGTGGAGCTACGGCATGAGCACCAAGGGCTTCCAGCTGCCCGGGCCGACGCTGTGCGTGGACGCCGGGGTGAAGGTGACCGTGGTGCTGCACAACTCGCTGCCCGAGGCCACCTCGATCCTGTTCGCCGGCCAGCGCGACCAGCAGGCCGACGGCCGCGCCGCCCAGCCGAGGATCGACACGGCGGGCCTGCTGACCTCGCTCACCGACGTCGCGCCGGCCGCGGGCGGCACGGTGACCTACACGTTCACCGCCGGCTCGCCGGGCACCTACCTGTACGAGAGCGGCACCGACGTGGCCAAGCAGCGCGAGATGGGCCTCTACGGCGCGCTCGTCGTGCGGCCGCCGGGCAACCCGGGCCAGGCCAACGCCCGCGGGGACTCGGCGTTCGACCCCAAGCACGAGTACGTCTACCTGCTGTCCGAAGTGGACCCCGACCTGCACCTCGCGGTGGAGCGCAAGCAGGCCTACGACGTGACCAAGACCAAGCCGCGGTACTTCTTCATCAACGGCCGCAGCATGCCCGACACGATCGCGCCGGACAACGCGGCCTGGCTGCCCAACCAGCCCTACGGCTCGCTGGTGCACATCACGCCGTACGTGCCGGGCAACCCGAACAACAAGCCGGCCCTGGTGCGCTACCTCAACGCCGGCTCGGTCGACTACCCCTTCCACCCGCACGGCAACGACCAGCGGGTGATCAACCAGGACGGCCAGCCGGTGGAGGGCGCGGGCGCGACCGACGCGTCCTACAACAAGTTCCTCGTCGACGTGGCGCCCGGGCAGGGCGTCGACACGCTCGACCAGTGGGTGGACGCCGAGCACTGGAACGCCGAGTCGAACCCGATCCCGGTTCCGCTGCCGCAGCTGCAGGACCAGATCGTGGGGCCGGGCACGGAGACGTGGTTCAGCGAGAACCCGTACCTGGGCGGGGCACCCGGTGAGGTTCCCGCGGGCATCGTGCGCAACAACCAGTGCGGCGAGTACTACATGGTCGCGCACAGCCACGCGCTCGAGCAGGCCACCAACTTCGGCGCGAGCTTCGGGGGCATGATGACGCTGGTTCGCATCGACCCACCGTCCGGATGTCCGGCGGCATGACCGCGCAAGCCAGAAGGGACGGCAGATCGATGCGTACCAACCAGAGCCCGCGTGCCTGGGTGCTGATCGTGGGTGTCGCGGTCGGCCTCGCGGTCACCGGCGCCGGCGCCGGGGCGACCACCGCCGCGGCCGCCGAGCCCGTCGGCACGGCCGTCACCCACACCGCCGCCACCCACACCGCCCTCACCCACACCGCCACCCACAAGGCGACCGCGCCCCGGCACACCAAGCCGCTGCCGTCGGACACCGGTGCGCGGGTCCAGGCCGCGCCCCAGGGCGAGCTGGCGGGCAGCGGCTGCACGGTCACCGCGGGCACGGCGGCCTGCGAGCTGTTCGCCAAGACCGGCACGCTCACCGTCTCGAGCAGCCCGCTGCCGATCTGGGGGCTGTCCGCCACCAGCGCCGGGCCCGCCACCGTCCCCGGTCCCGTGCTGGTGGTTCCCGAGGGGACCGCGGTGTCCCTGCGGGTCCACAACGACCTGCCCGGCGCGTTGAGCATCGCCGTGCCGGGGCTCCTCGGCGGACCCGACGACCTGACCGGCGCGCCCTCGGGCGGCGAGAAGACCTACGAGTTCACCGCGTCGCGGCCGGGCACCTACCTCTACGAGGCGGGGCACACCCCGGACGGCGCGCGGCAGGCCGCGATGGGCGTCTACGGCGCGCTGGTCGTGCGGCCCGCGAGCGCCGCGGGCACCGCGTACGGCGACGCCGCCGGCGCCTTCGACGACGAGGCCGTGCTCGTGCTGTCCGAGATGGACCCGGCGTTCAACGCCAACCCGCTCGGCTTCGACATGCGCCGCTTCCAGCCCACCTACCGGCTGATCAACGGGAAGGCCTTCCCGGAGACCGACCCGGTGGCGACGGCCGGTGGCCGGCGGGTGCTGCTGCGCTACGTCAACGCCGGCGTGTTCGGCCACGCGATGGGCACGCTCGGGGCGGCGCAGACCGCCCTCGGCACGGACGCCCGGCCGCTCGGGTCCCCGCGCCCGCTCGTGACCGCGCCGGTGCCGCCGGGCGGCACCGAGGACACGCTCGTCACGGTGCCCGCGGCCGACCACGGCGCGAAGTTCGCGGTGTACGAGACCGCCGGCCGGCTGGACACCGCGGGCCACCGGGTGGGCACCACCAACCAGGTCGCGCTCGGCGGGATGCTGACCTTCCTCGACACCGGCGTGGCCCCCGCGTCCGGCGACACCTCCGGCCCGGTCGCCCGCAACGTCTCCGCGACCCCGGCGTCGGCGACGGCCCTGCAGACCGTGACCGTGAAGTCCGACTTCTCCGATGTGGACAACGGCAACTCCGGCATCACCCGGGCGGAGTTCGTCGTCGACGACCCGGGCATCGCGGTCGGCACCGGCACGCCGTTCACCGGCGCGTTCGGCGGGCCGACCGTCACCGGCGCCACCGCCTCGCTCGACCTGCGCACCGTGACACCCGCGCTGAGCACCGGCAAGCACCTGATCTACGTCCGCGCCCTGGACTTCCAGGGCAACTGGGGCGTCGTCAACACCGTCGTGCTGACCGTGAGCAGCTCCGGGCCCGCAACCACCGGCGGCGCGCTCACCCCGGCCACCACGAACGGGTCGACGGCGGTCGAGCTCACGGCGACCGGGGACGACTCGCTGCTCGGCGGCACCGTCGACGCGGCCGAGTTCTTCCTCGGCGCGGCCGGCGCCAGCGGCACGGGCACCGCGCTCACCCTCACGCCGGGCACGGTCACCTCGTTGCGTGGCACCATCTCCACCGCCACGCTCGCCGCGCAGCCGGAAGGCCCGGTGACGGTCCTCGTGCACAGCCACGACTCGTTCGGGCTGTGGGGACCGACCCAGGCGCTGACCATCAACCTCGACCGCACGGCGCCGACGATGGACAGCGGCATCGCCGTCCCGAGCCCGACGAACGGGCGGACCGGCTCGCCGGTCGACGCCAGCGCCATCCAGGTGAGCGCCGCGTTCACCGACTCGGTGGCGGGGAACCTGCGGTCGCCGATCGCGGCTGCCGAGGGGTTCCTCGACAACCCGAGCGGTGTCCCGGGTAACGGCTTCACGTTCGTGGCACTCGACGGCGCGTTCAACGCCAGCGGCGAGTCGACCTACGGGCTGCTGCCGCTGAGCCAGCTGACCGGCCTCGCCGACGGCACGCACCAGGTCTACGTGCACGCCAAGGATCTCGCGGGCAACTGGGGACCGCTGGCGCCGGTGGCGCTCGTGGTCGACCGGGGCGGCCCGGCGACCGCCGCGCTCGCCGCCTCGCCGGCGACCGTGGTCCGCGCGACCACCTCGATCACGCTCACCGGGACCGCGACGGACGCGCTGTCCGGCGTCACCGGCGCCGAGTGGTTCGAGGGCGCCGATCCGGGTGCCGGGGCCGGCCGGGCGATTCCGGTGACCTCGACCGGGCCGCGGTCGGGGAGCCTGCGGGTCGCGATCGCGCCGGGCGGGTTCTCGGTCGGGGCGCACACGTTGTCGGTCCGGTCAAAGGACGCGGCCGGCAACTGGGGCGCGCTCACGACCGTGCGGATCACCGTGTCCCAGCTGAGCAACACGCTGCTGGCGGACGGTTTCGAGTCGGGCGACACGAGCTCGTGGAGCGCGGCGACCGGTCCGGTGGCCGTCACCCCGGGCGCCGCCCTCACCGGCGCGAACGGCCTGCGGGCGACGAACGGCGGCTACGTCACCGACCAGTCCCCGCTCGCCGAGTCCGCGTACCACCTGCAGTTCCAGTTCCGGCCGGACACGCTGGCGACCGGAACCGGCACGGTGAACATCGCCAACGGGCAGGCCACGGGCGGCGTGTCGCTGTTCGTCGTGCAGTACCGCACTTCGGGCACCGCCCAGCAGCTACGGCTCGGCGCGCGGCGCAACACCGGCGCGGTGACGTACACGAACTGGGTCACGGTGACCGGCACGCAGACCGTGCGGGTGGACTGGGCGGCTGGCACCTCGGCCACCGAGTCGCTGACGGTCGGTGCCACGACGCTGCGGCTGACCGGGTTCAACACCGGCACGGTGCGGCTGGAGACGCTGCTGTTCGGGCTGACCGGCGGCGGCACGGGCACGACCGGCTCGGCATCGTTCGACGCGGTCAACTCCACCCGGTTCACCCTGCCGTGACGACCTCCGAGACCCACCCCGTCCGAGACCCACACGAGGAGGAACTGTGAAGCGGCAACGAGTACGCGGATGGTCGGGAGTCTTCGGGCTGCTGGGCACCCGGGCGACAGGGCTGTCGATCCTGCTGGTGGCCGCCGTGATCGCGGTGCTGGTCTGGCAGATGGCGCCCACCGCGGAGGCCCGCAAGCCTTACCAGGTCCCGCAGGACCCGGCGATGGAGAGCAGCCTCGGCATCCGGATCAAGCAGATCGCGGTGGTCGGCGACGGCGGCCTCGTGGAGGTCCGGTACACGGTCCTCGACGGCCAGAAGGCCAGCCGGTTCCAGAACAACACCCACCACCCGCCGGTGCTGCGCAGCGAGCGGCGTTCCGGTGACGTGTACCGGACGGCGCTGATGAAGCAGGGCCACCAGCTCCGGCCGGGGCAGACCTACTACATCCTCTACCTGAACAACCACAACACGGTGCGCAGCGGTGAGTCGGTCGAGGTGACCGCCGGGAACACCCACCTGCGCCACGTACCGGTGCGGTGACCACGATGGCCGCGCGGTCGGGTGTGGTGCCTGGGGTGGCCGCGCGGTCGGC
>NZ_DASWSJ010000217.1:0-19980 GCF_036402745.1 Actinophytocola sp.
CCGGCGCCCGACGAGGGCGCCCAGGTCAGCGGATCTGCTTGCGGTTGGAGCTGCCCTTGATGGCCGCGTAGCCGATGGCGCCCACGGTGATCACGGCGCCCACGATCAGCAGCGTGCCGAGAACCTTGAACACCACCCCGAGCACCGCGAACGCCAACCAGATGACGATGATCGCGCCGATGATCTTCAGCAACATGGTGGGTCAACCTCCCCGAAACCGGCCAAGGTGGCCATGCCGGGTGAACGAATGGCGCTCATCGGCGGTTCCATCCCAGTCAACCAGAGCCGCAGGCCCCGCACATCGGGGAAATACCCTCAGTCCTGAGCTACGAGCCGAGCCACGAGCCGAGGCGGCGCAACGCCTCCGGGATGTCGTCGGGTGGGCCGGCGAAGGACATCCGTACGAAGTGGTGGCCCTCCGCCGGGTCGAAGTCGATGCCGGGGACGATCGCCAGGCCCGTGTCGGCCAGGAGGCGTTGGCAGAAGCTCATCGAGTCGGTGGTCAGGTGGGCCACGTCGGCGTAAACGTAGAACGCGCCGTCCACCGGGGCCAGGCGGTCGATGCCCAGGCCGCGCAGGCCTGTGACGAGGGTGTCGCGGTTGCGTCGGTAGGTCGCCACGTGGGCGTCCAGCTCGTCGTAAGCAGAGAAGGCCGCGACCGCGGCGTGCTGGGACAGGGTCGGCGGGCAGATGGTGAAGTTGCCGGTCAGGCAGTCGACCGCGCGGTGCAGGCGCTCCGGGACGAGCAACCAGCCCAGCCGCCAGCCGGTCATCGCGAAGTACTTCGAGAACGAGTTCACCACCACGGCCTCACGCGAGAACTGCCACGCCGACGCCGGATCCTCGGTCCCGTAATGGATCCCGTGGTAGATCTCGTCGCTCACGAGCTGCACACCGCGCTCGGCGCACCACCCCGCGATCGCGGCCAGCTCGCCCGCCGCCAGCATCGTGCCGGTCGGGTTGGCCGGGCTCGCGACGATCACGCCGTCGAGCGGGCCGATCGAGTCGAGCATCCCCACCGTCGGCTGGAAGCCCGTCTCCGGACCGCACGGCAGCTCGACCACCTCGCAGTCCAGCGCCCGCAGGATGTTCCGGTACGCGGGATAGCCCGGCCGGGCCAGCGCCACCCGGTCGCCGGCGTCGAACGCGGCGAGGAAGCTCAACAGAAAACCGCCGGAGGAGCCCGTGGTCACCACCACGTCGTCCGGCGACACGGCGAGGGAGTACCGGCGCTCGTAGTGTTCGGCGATCGCCGCGCGAAGCGCCGGGATGCCCAGCTGCTCGGTGTACCCGAGCGGGCGGCCGTCCAGTGCCTCGACGGCCGCCGCCCGAACCTGTCGTGGTGCAGCGGCCGACGGTTGCCCGGCGGCCAGCGACACCACGTCCCCCCGTGCCCGCTGCCTGGAGTTGGCCGCGGACAACACATCCATCACGTGAAACGGCGGGATCGACGCGCGCCCGGCGACCTTCAGCAATAGCTGTCGCATGGGGCCAGCCTGACGGCACGGGCGCGCGACCGCATCACGAGACCTCGACCTGGACCCGCAACGGCACCGCGACCTCGTCCGCCTCGTCCGGCTCCGGCCGGCGCAGCACGAACACCGCGAGCCCGACGGCCACCGCGACCAACGCCGCGCCCACCCCGAACGCGAGCCGGAAGCCACTGGTCATGGCCTCGACCGGCGACTCGCCCGCGGCCAGCAGGCCGTTGGTCCGCGAGGTCGACAACGTCGCCAGCACCGCGAGCCCGAGCGCGCCGCCGACCTGCTGGGTGGTGTTCACCAGACCCGACGCGAGGCCAGAGTCGTCCTTGGTGACACCGGACATCGCCAGCGTCATCATGGCCGGGAAGCCGAGCCCGGCACCGACACCCATCAGCACCGTCGACGGCAGGAAGTCGGTGACGTAGCTGGCGTTCACCGGCGCCCTCGTCAGCAGGGCCAGCCCGGCGAGGACGAGCAGCAACGCGCCCACGAGCACGAACCGCTCGCCGAACCGGCCGCTCAACCGGGCCGACGCGCCGAGCGACAGCGCCCCGATGCCCACTCCGACCGGCAGGAAACCGAGCCCGATCTGCAGCGGGTCGTACCCGAGCACCTTCTCCAGGTACAGCGCGCCGAGGAAGAACATGCCGAACATGCCGGCCACCATCAGCACCTGGATGAGGTTCGCGCCCGCCAAGTTGCGCGAGGCGAGGATCCGCAGTGGCAGCAACGGGTTTGCCACCCGAGCCTGCCGCCACACGAACGCCGCGAGCAGCGCGACGGCGACCGCGCCCACGATCAGCGTCCGGGCCGAGCCCCAGCCGTAGTCGGCGGCCTTGACGATCGTGTAGACGCCGAGCATGAGACCGGACGTGCCGAGCAGCGCGCCGAGGACGTCGGCGCCGTGCCGCAGGCCGATGCCGCGCTCGCCCGGCACCAGCCGCACCGCGAACAGGAAGGCCGCGATGCCGATCGGGGCGTTGACGAAGAAGATCCAGTGCCAGCTGATCGCCTGGGTGAGCACGCCGCCGGCGAGCAGGCCGATCGAGCCGCCGGCCGCGGCGACGAAGCTGAACACGCCGATCGCGCGCGACTGCTCGGCCTTCTCCGGGAACATCGTGACGATCATGCCGAGGATCACCGCCGCGGCCATCGCGCCGCCGATGCCCTGCACGAACCGGGCGGCGATGAGCATCTCCTGGCTGCCGGCGAGCCCGCACAGCAGCGAGGCCAGCGTGAACACGACCAGGCCGGCCAGGAACATCTGCTTGCGGCCGAGCAGGTCACCGGCGCGGCCGGCGAGCAGCAGCAGGCCGCCGAACGGGATCAGGTAGGCGTTCACCACCCACGCCAGGCCCGGCTGGGAGAACTCCAGGTCGGCCTGGATGGCGGGCAACGCCACGTTCACGATCGTGCCGTCGAGGATGATCATCAGCATCCCCGCACACAGCACGATCAGCGCCAACCAGCGTGAGTCGCGTCGTGTGTCAACGAGCTGGGACATGGGGTCGCCTCCTGGACTGTGATTTCCAGGAACGACCGTAACAGATAGTCTCGTAGCAGACGATCTGCTGTGGGATTAACTACATTCGCCGTCTGGGCGCGCGCTCGCACGGGACCGGGGAGCACAGCCGCTCCTGGACCAGCCGGGTGAGGCTGTTGACGAAGATGGCCCGGTCGTCCTCGGGCAGCACGCTGAGCACGTCGCGGTAGACGTCGGCGACGATCCGCTCGGCCTCGGTGACGACGCGCCGGCCCTCGTCGGTGACGACGATGATGCGGGCGCGGCGATCGGTCGGGGACAGCTGCCGCTCCACCAGGCCGGCCTTCTCGAGCTCGTCGATGGTGACGACCATCGTGGTCTTGTCCATCTGGCAGAGCTCAGCGAGGCGGATCTGGGTGCGGTCGCCTGGGACCGCGCTGGACAGCACGCAGTAGGTGCGCTGGGTGATGCCGAGGTCGGCCAGCCGCGCGGTGATCTCGGTGGTGAGCACGTGGCTCGAGTGGCCGAGCAGGAACGCGAGGTCGGCGTCCGCGGCGGCATCGACGCGGGTCGTGGTCATGCCTCGAGGGTACGCCCGTTAGGTCCGCACGCAGATAATCCGGTGACGGAACTATCAGTAGCCCACGTATCCGCCGCCGCCCGCGGTTGCCTTGATGCCGGGCACGTTGGCCAGCGAGCCGTACCGGGAGACGGCGTAGTTCACGCCGGCGCAGATGTTGTCGACCGGGTTCCAGACGTCGCCGTGACCAGGCAGCTTGTAGCTGTTGAAGGTCGGGTCGATGGTCTGCATGAGGCCCTTCGACGGGGTGCCCTTGGCGGCATTGGAGTCCCAGTTGTTGATGGCGTGCGGGTTGCCGCCGGACTCGTGCTGGATGATCTGCCAGATGCGCTGGGCGTCGGCCTCGGTGACGTTGATGCCCTGCTTGCGCAGCTCCTCGATGGCCTGGCGGATCCACTCCTGGACGTTGCCGGGCGGCGGGCCGCCGGCGGGCGGGCCACCGCTGGACGGGCCGGAGTAGCTGCCGCCACCTCCGCCACCTCCGCCGCCGCTCGACCCACCGGAGCCACCGGAGTCACCGGAGCCGCCGGAGTGGCTGCCGGAGCCGTTGCCGGTGACCGAGCTGGTGGTGGGCTCGGTGGTGCCGGCCGGCGTGGTCTGCTGCTCCGGGGTCGGCGTCCACTGGACGGTCTGGCCGGGGTGCGGGGTGAACGGCTGGGTGTTGGGCTCGCCGAGCGCGGAGAACGTGGTGGCCGGGGTCTTGGCGCCGTTGATCGTGCCGAGCGCGCCGGCCAGCGTCTGCTCGGTGCCCTGCAGGTGGGTGTTGATGTCGCCGGCGACCTCGGAACAGATGCCCTTGGTGTAGTCGTCGAGCTGCTGCTGGGTGGCCTGCGGGTGGTCGTCGAGCCAGCCGTTGATCTCGGTGAGGGCCTGGTCGCAGCGGGTGGAGATGTAGTGCTTGGCGTCGTCGATGGCGCCGGCGACGTCCTCGAGCGCGCCCGCGGCGTCCCTCATCGCGGTGCTGATGTCGGTGCCGGCCTTGGCGAACTTGCCCATGTAGGCGACGAACGCGTCGGCCGACGAGCCCTCCCAAGCGGTGTCGAGCTGGGTGACGCCGCCGGCGACCTGGCCGCCGTAGCTGCCCGCGTTGGTCGCCGCGTCGGTGAGCCGGGTGGCGGCCTCGGTGATGGTGGCGCTGTCCGCTTTGGCGACCTTCGCGGCGGCGGCGGCGACCGCGTCGCCGCCCGCGTAGCCGGCCAGGGTCTCAGCCGCTGTCACGGTGTCGTTCTCCCCTCAGACTTGCTGCGTCATCGCGTGGGCGTGGGCGTGGTCGGTGTCGCCCACGGTCCGCGACACGGCGTCCAGCGCCCGGGCCACCCCGTCCAGCCTGCTCTCGGCGGCGCTGAACTCGGTGTTCAGCATGCCGTTGACCGCGTCGACCGCGCTGGAGATCGCCGCGGAGCTGGGCAGCTCGCCGTAGGCCGTGGGGACCGAGCAGATCTGCGGGAACGTGTCCGCGATCTCGCCGTACTTGGACGTGTAGTCCTGCGCCTTCTGCATGCAGGCGTTGATCGCCTCGACGTTGTACGACGCCATGTCCACCCCTTCGCCCACCCCGGTGCGCCTCGCCTTTTGACGACGCCGGGCGCCCTGTGGTTCCGCTCCACTGTAGGGACTCAGACCTCGTCCAGCAGCTCCCGCAGGCACATGGCGAGGCGCTGGTTGTCGGCCGGGGTGACCGTGCTCCACATCCGGCCGTCGTTGTTGGGTTTGGCCAGGTAGACGTACCGGCCGTGCGAGGTGTCGTGGAACGCGACGATCCGGTCGGCGCGGACCATCCGCTGGTCACGCTGCAGCCGGGAGGCGCCGAACTGCCCGCGGATGGCCATGCCGGCGACCATGTCCGACATCGTCCTGGCGTCGGAGTTGGGAACGCCACCGCGCATGAGGGCGGCGGCGAGCTCGCGCCGGTCGCCATGGGACTCCTTGTCGGCGGCCTTGAGCACGTCGGTGGGCACGCTGACCGAGTAGCCGGGTCCGGCGAGCACCTCGCCCGCGATCGAGACGGCCGCCTCGGCGATGGCCGTGTCCCGCGCGGGGATCAGCCACACCTCCCCCGCGTCGACGGCGGCGAGCAGCGCGGTGTTGCCGGAGGCGACGGCGAGCGAGGAGATCTGGCGGTCGGTCCAGACCCAGCTGTCGAGGCAGACCTGCGGGTACGCGAGGAGGCTCAGCTGGTCGGCCAGCTCCGGGACGGCGCGCTCGCCGTCGGCGAGGCCACGCTGCCGGAGCCCGGCGAGTGCCTGGGCGACCAGCTGGGCGCGCTCGCTGTGCGTCTTGCCGGGGCTCGGCACGCCGATCGCCTCGTGCTTGCGTGGCAGTCGCTCGCGTTCCCAGAGCACGTCGAACTCGAGCGCGGAGAGCACCACGGTCCCGCTTGCGGCCATGTGTCAGACGCGGTCTTCGTCCGGGTCGTCGCCGATCGACTCGGGCGCCACCACCCGGTCGTCGTCGAACACGTCGCCGGAGTCGATCCCGAAACGGCGCACGTGCTCCTGGTCGTCCTCACCCTCACCGCGCCGGCCCCCCGCGGCGGCCGGCTGCATGATCGAGGAGCCCGGCCGGCCGGTCCTGGCGCCGAACCGCTCGGCGTTGCGGGCCGCCCGTGCTTCTTCCTCCGGTGCCGCGCCCAGCGGGGTGGCGCCCTTGCCGGGGACCGCGCCCCGGCCGCCGGGACCGCCCCCGCGGAGGGTGCGCTCACCCTGCGCGCCCGCACTCGCGCCGCCCGCGCCACCGGCCCCCATCATGGTGGCGGCCTCGGCCATCGCCAGCGGGTTCATCGGCGCACGCAGGCCACCGGGCCCGGCGCCGGCGACCGTCGGCAGGCCGCCGGGCTGGTTGATCGGCCCGACGCCGGTGGTGTTGCCGGGGAGCCCGACGTTCGGCGGCCCGCCCGGCGTCGGTGGCAGGCCCCCGCCACCCCCACCGCCGGCGGCGATGGGCACGTTGCTGCCTCCGCCGCCCGGGCCGCTGCCGCCGGCCGGGTTGAGCCCGCCGCCCGGCGAGTACCCGGAGACGGTGGTGGTGCCGATGTTCTGCTCCACGGGCTGCGCGACGAGGTTCATCCCGGGTGGGACAGGGAGCGCCTGGGACCGGCCGAGCGCGTCGGAGCTGCTGGACCGGTAGCCGTTCATGCCGTCGACTGCCTGGTCGCGGGCCTGGTTGGTGGCGCGGACGTCGCGGGCGTGGTCGGTGGTGTGCCCGAAGAACCCGGCGACGCGGTCGCCGAAGTTCTCGTCGGAGGGGCCCCGCAGGGTGGAGGAGTCGGGCGCGGAGTTGCGGATGCTGGCGAAGCTGGCGCCCTGGCCCTCGACCCCCTTGGCGGAGTCGGTGACGGGCTCCTGTGCCTGGTCGGCGTAGATGGAGGCGTTCTGGGTGGCGTCGGTCCCGCCCTGGGAAGCCTCGCCCTGCCAGGTGACCCCGATGTCCTGCAGCTGCTGGCGAAGCGTCCGATCCGTCTCGGCCAGCCCATCGGCGAGACTGACGAGCGCCGCTACGGCGTTGTGCAACGACTCGGACCCGGCCCCGTCGCGCAGGCCGTCCACCTGCTGGGCCAGGCCTTCGTTGGAGTAACCATCGAAGCGCAGGTTGCTGAGTCCGTGGTCCCCGTCCATAACTCCCTCACCTCAACGTCTGCAAAGTCTGGACCGCCATCGTCGCCACCTGCTCGGTCATCCGGCACAGCTGGTGATAGTCCGCGCGTTCCAATGGGATCAGATCGACGATCAACTGCTGACCGTCGGCGACGTCCACCGACGTAGCGCATTCAGCGTCGTCGGTGCCTTTCAACTTGTAATCCACCGCCGGGTATCCGCCCACCGACACCAGCCAGGCGTCAACGTTCCGGTTGCCCGACAGCCACGGCTCGATACCTTCGGAGGTGACGAGCATGGCGTCAAAGGAGTGGAACGGCTCTCGCGATTGCTCCAACAAACAGGCCGGCGCTTTGTAGTGGTCACCAGTGGTGTGTACTCGCGGAGGCTTGTCGATCTTCAGTTGGCTCTGCAGCTGGGCGAGCTGTGCCGAGGTGAACAACGAGCAGGGCTTCACTCCGTCAAGACTGAGATCCCGTGGGCGCGGCGGGATATCCGTCGTGGGTACCGCACTGGACGGCGGGTCCGACGGTTCCTCGGACGGAGGAGCGGTGACACTGCCGGTCGGACCGGGCGTGGCCTCACCGCCGGTGGCGTTGGTACACCCCCCGGCGAGAGCGAGAGTCACAATTCCGACCATCGCGAGAAAGGTAACGCGTTTAGGCACCCTGTCCCCTGAAAGCGGTCTCGATCTGATCCTCGGTGTAGCCGTAAGCCTTTGCCGTGTCGGCCAACTGCACGGCAAGCTTCCGCAGGCCGGCTATGTAGTCCAAAATGCGCTTCGCATATGAGTCGTCATCGTCGACGAGCCGGTCATTCCAGGCCGGAGCTATACGAGTGCTGACGTCGTCCCCGCCTGGCGCCTCGATGCGCAGATCGCGCTGGGAACCTTGCAGTCGTCCCATCAACGTCGAAGCCTCGGAGTCGATGATTTTGGCGGCGGCCAGGACGTTGTGCTGGTTCACCGTGAAGGTGCCGGAGGCCAGGCCTCGGGTCGCTTTGTCCACCTGCATGAAGGCTTCGTTGATGCCGCGGCCGTAGTCACCGATGATCTCCATCCCCGACGCTCCCCACTGGTTGTGACTGACCGGTCCCGTTCCGCAGGCTACCAAGGCCACGGTAAGGCCAACCTGAACTTTGACGAAGAAAAGCCGGTCACGGTTCCGCTGAAAGGAGGAACCGAGTCAGTGCCGCGTGACCTGGCCCTGAGCAGCGCGTAACGCGATGTCCGTGCGGTGGTGGGAGCCGGCCAGGTGCACCGTCGCGACCTTGCGGTAGGCCTCATCTCTGGCGGCCGGCAGGGTGTCCGCGGCACCGACCACCGACAGGACCCGGCCGCCCGACGACACGATCGCGCCGTCGTCGCGGCGGCGGGTGCCGGCGTGCAGGATGCCGTCGGTCTCCGAGCCGGTGATGACATCGCCCGAGCGGGCGTAGCCGGGGTAGCCCTCGGCCGCGATGACGACCGTGACGGCCGCACCGTCGGACCATTCCAGGGGTGGGTGGGCGGCCAGCTCACCCGTGGCGGCGGCGCGCAGCAGGCCGGCCAGCGGGCTGCGGAGCAGGGCCAGCACGACCTGGGTCTCGGGGTCGCCGAAGCGGCAGTTGAACTCGATCACCTGCGGGCCGGACGCGGTGAGCGCCAGGCCCGCGTAGAGCACGCCGGAGAACGGGCAGCCGCGGGCGGCGAGCTCGTTGACCACCGGCTGGACGATCTTGGCGACCACCTCGTCGACGAGGCCCGCCGGCGCCCACGGCAGCGGCGCGTACGCACCCATCCCGCCGGTGTTGGGCCCCGCGTCGCCGTCGCCGACGCGCTTGAAGTCCTGCGCGGGCAGCAGGGGCACGACCGTGGTGCCGTCGACGAGGCAGAAGAGCGACGCCTCGGGACCGTCGAGGTACGTCTCGAGCAGGACCGGGTGGCCGCCCTCGAGCAGGGTCATCGCGTGCGCGCGGGCCAACGCCAGGTCGTCGGTGACAGCCACGCCCTTGCCGGCGGCCAGACCGTCGTCCTTCACGACCCAGGTGGGGCCGAAGTGACGCAGTGCCGCGTCGAGCTTGGCCGGGTTGTCGACGATCTCGGCGTGCGCGGTGGGCACGCCGGCCGCGGCCATCACGTCCTTCGCGAAGGCCTTCGAGCCCTCGATGCGGGCGGCCTCGGCGGACGGGCCGAAGCAGGCGATGCCCGCGGCACGCACGGCGTCGGCGGCGCCCGCGACGAGCGGCACCTCCGGGCCTACCACGACGAGGTCGGCCCGCCACTCGACGGCGAGGTCGGCGACGGCCTTGGGCTCGGCCGCGTTGACGCCGTAGGTCTCGGCGAGCGCGGCGGTGCCGGCATTGCCCGGCGCACACGCCAGCGCGGTCACCGCTGGGTCGTGGGACAGCGCGAGCACCAGCGCGTGCTCGCGCGCGCCGGACCCGATCACCAGGACACGCACGGCAACGAGCGTAGATGCAGCGGCGCCGACCTGCGCCGTCAGGGTTGGCCTCCGGCCCCGGTTTCCAGCCTACGGGCGGGCACCGACGGGTTTCGGGGCGCGGGAGCGGGGGCTGTGGACAACCGCGGCGGCGTGCCTCCGGCCCCCGGTATCCACTCTATCGATTGGCACCGACGGTTTCGGGGCTGTGGACAGCGCCCTGTGGACAGCTCCGGGACTGTCGGTCCTGCCGACTAAACTGGATATCGGGGGCTGGAGGCGTCAGCCGGCGCCCAGCGCCCTCTTCGCGCCCGGGTGCAGCGGGACGGGGTCGGTCTCGACGGCCTTCTTGCGGTCCAGCGCGTTCGCGGCCTTGTGGACCTTCACCAGCTCGGCCTTCTTGTCGAAGATCAGGTTCGTGATCGCGCAGGCGTCGCCCTCCGGGAAGTCGCTGCGTACCAGCAGCATGTTCGGCACCACGATGCTCGGGACGTCGGCCGGCAGCTGGTAGGTCTCGCCCGGCAGGCTGCCCTTCTCGTACACCGGGTTGATCTCCTGCAGCTTCGGCAGCAGGCTCGTGACGTCGATGAACCGCACGCCGTCCTTCAGCGAGGTCGTGAGGTCCGTGACCTCCGGCGTCGGCAGCCCGCCGGACCACACGAAGCCGTCGATCTGGCCCGCCTTCATCTGGTCCACGGTCTGCCGCAGCGCCAGCCGCTGCGCCGACACGTCCGACGCCGGGTCGAGGCCCGCCGCCTTCAGCAGGCGGTTCGCGATCACCTCGGTGCCCGACTTCGGCGAACCCGTCGAGATCTTCTTGCCGCGCATGTCCGCCACACTCGAGATCCCGCTGCCCGACCGGACCACGACCTGCGTGTAGTTCGAGTAGATCCGCGCGAGCGCCGTGATGTCCTGTTTCTTGCCGTCGAAGCTGCCGGTGCCCTTGACCGCGTCGGCAGCCGAATCGGCCAGCGAGAACGCGATGTCGTAGTCACCGGCGACCAGCTGCTGGATGTTCTGCACCGACGCGCCGGTCTCCGCGGCACTCGCCTTGATCGGCGTGTTGTCGCTGATCAGCTGGGCCAGCCCGCCGCCGAGTGTGTAGTACACGCCGCCGGTGTTGCCCGTCGCGATCGTGACCCTGCCCGCGGCGGCCTCGCACCCGCCCGCGCCGGAGTTCTGGGCGGAGTCGGTCGGACGCTTGCCGCCACAGCCTGTCGCGACCAGCCCCACGGCCACGATGCCGGCGACGATCCGCGTTGCTCGCATGGTCAAGCTCCTTGTCCTTCAACGGTTTCCCGGGAACGCATGACGAGGTGCACGACGACCGCGACGGCGAAGAACCCGACGCCGACCGCGATCGACAGTGGCTGCAGGTAGAGCAGGAGCAGCGCGGCGACCGCGCACAGCGCCCGCGCCGGCCAGCGCGCGGGGCCGAACAGCCAGCCGCCGGTGACCACCGCGAGCGCGGCGACGCCCAGCGCGGACGCGACCGTCACCCACAGCACCGTGCCGACCGGCTGCTGCAACAGCAGCGCCGAGCCGTTGTCGGTGAGTACGAACGCGATCGGCACGAGGAACGCGGGCAGCGTGTACTTCCACGTCTGCCACATCGTCTTCATCACCGAGCCGCCGGTGATCGCGGCCGCGGCGACCGACGCGAGCGCGGTCGGCGGCGTCACCTCCGACAGCACCGCGTAGTAGAAGATGAACATCGCGACCTCGGGCGGCGCGACGCCGAGGTCCGCGAGCGCCGGGCCGAGCACGACCCACGAGATGATGAACGACGCGGTCACCGGCACCGCGAGGCCGAGCACACTCACCGCCACCGCCGCGAACACCACGGTCAGCATCAGGATCACGGTCGGGTTCGACGCCAGCGCCTGGGCCGCGTCCACCAGCGCCGCGGCCAGTTCCTGACCGAGGCCGGTCTTGGTGATCGTCGAGGTGATCACGCCGGCCGCCGCGCACACCGCGATCACCGGCAGCGCGCCGCGGATGCCCTCCGCGAGCGCGCCGGCTATCGAGCGGACCCAGCCGAGCAGAGCCGGCCCGAGACCGTCGTGGCGTGCCGCGTACAGCCGGGACAGCAGCGCGAACAACGCGGCCACCCCGGTGGCGTAGACGACCGCGGTGAACGGCGGGATGTCCAGCGCCAGGAACACGACGATGATCGCGAGCGAGATGAAGTGGTAGCCGCCCCGCAGCAGCAGCGTCCGCACCGGCGGCGTCTCGATGTCCACCCGCTTCGCGCCGAACCGGCGGGCGTCGGCCTCCACCGCGAACACGATGCCCAGGTAGTACAGCAGCGTCGGCACGATCGCCCAGACCAGCACGGTCAGGTACGACGTCTCCAGGTACTCGGCGATGATGAACGCCGCCGCGCCGAGGGTCGGCGGCGAGAGGATCGCGCCGATGCCGGACGCGGCGAGCAGCCCTCCGGCGTTCTCCCTGGGGTAGCCGGCCTTGCGCAGCACCGGCCAGGTGATGGCGCCGAGGCTGACCGTGGTCGCGGTGCCCGAGCCGGAGACCGTGCCGAGCAGGAAGCCCGACAGCGCGGCGGTGCGGCCGGGCGCGGTGCGCGAGCGGCGGAAGAGCGCGAAGCTGAGGTCGACGAAGAACGTGCCGGCGCCGGAGGACGCGAGGACCGCGCCGTAGATCGTGAACAGCACGATGTAGGTGGCGGCCACGTCCAGCGGCACGCCGTAGAAGCCGCTCTGGTCGTTGTACAGCGCGTTGACGATCTGGCTGAAGTCGACGCCGGCGTGCGCGATGTTCCAGCTCTGCGGCAGGTAGCCGCCGTAGTAGGCGTAGGCGAGGAAGACCAGGCACACCACGGGCAGCACCAGGCCGGTGGTGCGCCGGGTCGCCTCCAGGATCAGGACCAGCAGCAGTGCGCCGGCGACGATGTCCGAAGTGGACAGAACGCCCTGGCGGTCCAGGAACGCGTCGTAACCGCCGCCGAAGTCGCCGATCGCGAGCGGCAGCACCGGGTAGAGGCCGACCAGCAGCGCCACCGCGGCGAAGAGCCAGTCGAGCGGGCCGGGGTTGTCGTCCTGGACCTGCTCCGGCGCGTCACCGTCGGGCTCGATGCGGCGCCCGCGCGGCCGGTAACACAGGAACACCAACGGCAGCGTCACGCCGAGGAAGATCACCAGGTAGAACTGGTTGCCCTTCGCGAACGGCAGGAAGACCTGCTTGAGGACGAGCAACGCGATGGCGATCGCGGCCGCCCAGACGAACCGCTCCCACCGGCCGGACAGCCGCCGCGCGGGCCGTTCCTCGTCGTGCTCCCCGACCGTGTCGCTCAGGTCGGGCCGGTCCTCCTGGGTACCGACGCGGACAGGGTCGTCCGAGGCCTCGGTGCGCTCCGTTGAGCTCGTCACCAACCGCAACTTACCGGTGACTGCCGTCACACAGAAGTGATCAGCGGCGTTATCCCACCGTTACCTTCTGGTCCCCATGGCGTTTGCTCGTGTCGGGCAGGATGCGCTGGCCTTTCGAACGAGGAGGAACCCGTGAGTCCGAAGTTCCTGCGCATGACCGTCGCCGTGGCGGCCGTGCTGACACTGGTGGGCGCCGCACCGGCGACCGCGGACCGGCCGACGGTGGCCCAGACGACCGCGGACGGTCACGGCGATGACTTCACCGTGGTGGGCCACCGGGGTGCGTCCGGCTACCGGCCCGAGCACACGCTGGCCTCCTACGAACTGGCGGCGCGCATGGGTGCCGACTACATCGAGCCCGACCTGGTGACCACGAAGGACGGCGTGTTGGTCGCGCGGCACGAGCCGGAGATCAGCGGCACCACGGACGTCGCGCGGCACCCGGAGTTCGCGAGCCTCAAGACGACCAAGTCGCTGGACGGCGTGGCGACGACCGGCTGGTTCACCGAGGACTTCACGCTGGCCCAGCTGAAGACGCTGCGGGCGGTCGAGCGCATCCCGGCCGTCCGCCAGCACAACACGATGTACGACGGCCGGTACGAGATCCCGACCTTCCAGGAGGTCATCGACCTGTCGAAGCGGCTGTCGCGCGAGCTGCACCGGGAGATCGGCATCTACCCGGAGACCAAACACCCCACGTACTTCCGCAAGCAGGGCAAGGCGCTCGAGCCGAAGCTGGTGTCGATGCTCGACAAGAACGGGCTGAACCGGCGCGGCGCGAAGGTGTTCGTGCAGTCGTTCGAGGTGTCGAACCTCAAGGCGCTCGACCCCCAGCTGAACGTGCCGCTGGTGCAGCTGACCTCCGCGACGGGCGCGCCGTTCGACTTCGTGGACACCGGTGACCCGCGCACTTATGCCGACATCACGAGTGCGGCCGGCCTGCGCGAGGTGGCCACGTACGCCGACGGGCTCGGCCCGGACAAGAACCAGATCATCCCGCGGGACGCGGCGGGCTTCCTGCTGTCGCCGACGTCGCTGGTGCGGGATGCGCACCGGGCGGGGCTGACCGTGCACCCGTACACGTTCCGCGCGGAGAACTCGTTCCTGCCGGCGGACTTCCGCTCCTCGGCGATCCCGGCCGAGTACGGCGACCTGTTCGCGGAGATCGCCACGTTCCGGGCGACGGGCATCGACGGGTTGTTCACCGACAACACCGACGTGGCCATCGCCCAGCGCGACGACCGGCTGGTGCGACGCTAGCTCGCTGACGGAGGTCGCCCTCGGCGTTTCGGGGGGGCGGCCTCCGGCCCCGGTTTCCATGCTACGGACCGGGACCGACGGTCTCGGGCGACGCCGACGCGACCTGTGGACAGCCCGGCGGACGTGGCCTCCGGCCCCCGGTTCCAGCCTACGGACGGGGACCGACGGTTTCGGGCAACGCCGATGCCGCCTGTGGACAACCTGGCGGACGGCGGCCTCCGGCCCCCCGGATCCAGCCTACGGACCGGCACCGACGGTTTCGGCCCCTGTGGACAGCTGCCTGTGGACAGGCCGGGATTGTCGGTGCCCGCCGGTAGAATTGATACCGGGGGCCGGAGGCCACGCCCGCCCCGTCAGCCCGTCATCGAGTGGCGGACGATCGTCTGGTCGCGCCCCGGGCCCACGCCCACCGCCGAGATCCTGGCGCCGGACAGCTCCTCCAGCCGCAGCACGTAGTCCTGGGCCTTCGCCGGCAGGTCCTCGAACGCGCGGCACTCGGAGATGTCCTCCCACCAGCCCGGCATCTCCTCGTACACCGGCACCGCGTGGTGCACGTCCGTCTGCGTCATCGGCATGTCGGCCACCGTCGAGCCGTTCACCTTGTAGCCCACGCAGATCGGCACGGTGTCCAAACCGGACAGGACGTCGAGCTTCGTCAGGAAGTAGTCGGTGATCCCGTTGACCCGCGCGGCGTACCGGGCGATCACCGCGTCGAACCAGCCGGTGCGGCGGGACCGGCCGGTGGTCACGCCGAACTCGCCGCCGGTCTTGCGCAACCGCTCGCCCATCTCGTCGTGCAGCTCGGTCGGGAACGGGCCGGAGCCGACGCGCGTGGTGTACGCCTTGAGGATCCCGATGACCGTCGTGATCCGGGTCGGGCCGATCCCGGAGCCCGCCGACGCGCCGCCCGCGGTCGGGTTGGACGACGTCACGAACGGGTAGGTCCCGTGGTCCACGTCGAGGAGCGTCCCCTGCGACCCCTCCAGCAGCACGGTCTCGCCGCGCTCGAGGGCCTCGTTGAGCAGCAGCCGGGTGTCGGCGATCCGGTGGCAGAACTTCTCGCCGGCCTCCAGCACCGAGTCGACGACCTGTTCGGGGTCGAGCGCCTTGCGGTTGTAGACCTTGACGAGGATCTGGTTCTTCACGTCCAGCGCGGCCTCGACCTTCTGCCGCAGGATCTTCTCGTCCAGCAGGTCCTGCACCCGCACGCCGACCCGGGAGACCTTGTCCTGGTAGGCGGGCCCGATGCCGCGGCCGGTGGTGCCGATCTTCGCCTTGCCGAGGTAGCGCTCGGTGACCTTGTCGATGGCCACGTGGTACGGCATGATCAAGTGCGCGTCGGCGGACAGCAGCAGCCGCGAGGTGTCCACGCCGCGCTCCTCCAACCCGGCCAGCTCGGTGAGCAGCACGCCCGGGTCGACCACCACGCCGTTGCCGATCACGTTGGTGACGCCGGGCGTGAGGATCCCGGACGGGATGAGGTGCAGCGCGAAGTCCTGGCCGTCGGGCAGCACCACGGTGTGGCCGGCGTTGTTGCCGCCCTGGTACCGCACGACCCACTGGACCTGCTCGCCGAGCAGATCGGTGGCCTTACCCTTCCCCTCGTCGCCCCACTGGGCGCCGATGAGCACGATGGCAGGCATGTGAGACTCCCCGGGGTTCCGCAGGACATTTTCTGAATGGCGAAATGCCGGTGATTGAGCGTAGACCAGGAGACCGTTGGTGGCTGCGTTGATACTGGGTTGCGGCATTGCCGTAACCAGCGGCGACTGGCGGAAACTGGTCGCACGCTCGGGATCCTCGGCGCACGAGATCCCCGCCACACCGGGCAAAGCCGACGTCGACCCGCTGGTGAAGAGCGTGACCGACGGTCACATAGTCGTCCACGGCAGTGACACCGACCTGGCGGCGGTCGTCCTTCGGCTGCTGCGTACCGAGCGGCTCGACGTCCCGGTCGGCTACGTCCCGGTCGACCCGCGCTCCCCGGTGACCCGGCTGTGGCGGCTGCCGAAGGACACAGTGGACGCCGCGCTCGACGGCACCGCGGACCGGTTGCCGCTGGTCCGGGACGACGCCGGCGGGGTGCTCCTCGGGCTCGGTGTGCTGGCCCCGGCGCGCGGCACCGTCTACTGCGACGACGAGATCCCGCTGCGTGGCGCGGCCGAGCGCATCGAGGTCACCCCCGACCCCGCGCACGGGCTCGAGGTGCGGATCGTCCGGAAAGGCTTGCTGCGCAACAGGACCACCACCGTGCGGGGCCGCGCGATGCAGTACGGCGGCGACCCGGTCAGCCCGGTCCGCGACGGCGTCACCCAGCCGCGGCCCCTGCGCCGGTGGACCTGGTACCGGCACACCGACGACCTGCGGGTGGTCCGCTGAGCGTGGCGTGCAACGGTTTTGCCCGTCCGCGCAGCGTTCGGTGCCCTCGCCCGCCCGGTCTGCCTGAATGGGCGCACAGGCAAACCCACGACCGGGAGGTACCGTGCGACGATCTCGCACCCTGCGCGCCATCCTGCTGATCCTCGCCGCCGCGCTCGCCGCGGTCACCCTGGCCACCGTCCCCGCGAGCGCCGCCGCGAACGACACGATCTCCGGCGACCGCGCCACCGTCCGCGACGCCCCGGCCCGGCTGGTGCTCGCCAACGCCCGCGCCGGTGACCCGGCCGAGGTCACCGCGTACTGCGGCGACTGGGTCCGGGTCCGGGTCACCCCGAACCACGCGATGTCCACGCCGGTCGGCTGGGTGCTGCGCGGTCAGCTGACCAACGCCAGCAAGCCCGGCGGCCTCGACGGCGTGCCCGAGCGCTGCGGCACCGACGAGACCCGCTGGCGGGACTGGGTCGGCGCGATCAACGCGCCGTTCCGCTCGCTGCGCAAGGTCGACGGCGCCTGGCGGCGGATCACGTTCGGCACCGGCGTGAACCTCGCCCAGACACCGGACTGCGTGCCGTCGCTGAACTACACCCGCAACCCCACGACGCCGGACGTGATCGACCCCGCGCAACGGGTGCCCGGCCTGGACATGACCCGGGTGAGCTTCCGCTACGTGACGACCGACGGCGCGATCGCGCTGGTCAGCGCGCCACCGCCGGGGGCGAGCTACGGCGTGTGGAGCTTCGTGCCATCCTCCTGCGTGCAGCCGAAGGGCAGCCGGCAGCACGTGTACTTCGACGAGCCCGTGGTGCAGCTGGAGAACCTCTCCGGGCTGCAGGGCGGCGTCGGCTACTCCGACGCGACGATCCGGTCCCGCGGCTGCTCGGCCGCGCTGATCAGCCCGAGCCGGCCGCGGTTCGGCTACTGGCCCGACCCGGAGCCGGGCAACCGGCCGGCCTGCCCCGTGTAGCGGGCGAGTGAGACGTGCGGCGGCGGGCCGTGAGGGGGTCCGCCGCCGCATTCCCCTGGGTGCCGCCAAGAATTCGCCATTGCACCTTCTGTGTGACACCTCCATGGGTGACAGTGGATCAGCGAACCGTGATCCCTGCCACGGAGGTACAGCTATGCGCAAGTTCAGAAACCTGCTCGTAACGACGGTGCTCGCGCTGGCGGGCACCGTCGCCGTCTCAGCGACGGCGAGCGCGACCCCGCCCAACATCCCGAGCGCGGCCACCGCCAGCTCGGAGCTCGCCGCGCTGCGCGTCGCCGCGGACGGCTCGTCGAGCGGCTACTCCCGCGACCTGTTCCCGCACTGGAGCACCGTCTCCGGCACCTGCAACACCCGTGAGACGGTGCTCAAGCGGGACGGCAGCGGGGTGGTCACCGACTCGTCCTGCGCCGCCACCTCGGGCAGCTGGTACAGCCCCTACGACGGCGCGACCTGGTACGCGGCGTCCGATGTGGACATCGATCACGTGGTCCCGCTGTCCAACGCGTGGAAGACCGGCGCCTCGGCATGGACCACGACCAAGCGCCAGCAGTTCGCGAACGACCTCAGCTACCCGCAGCTGATCGCGGTGACGGACAACGTCAACCAGGCCAAGGGCGACCAGACGCCGGCGACCTGGAAGCCGTCCCGCACGGCCTACTGGTGCACCTACTCGAAGATGTGGATCCACGTGAAGTACAAGTACGCGCTGAGGATCAACTCGGCGGAGAAGTCGGCGCTCACGAGCATGCTCGGCTACTGCTGATCCACTGCCGCACGCGAACGCCCCGAGACCGCGCCGGTCCCGGGGCGTTCGCCCGTTCGGCCCCCGCCGATCGTCTGGACTTTTCCTTGCCCACCAGGCATTCCACCCAGAGTTACCGAGTGGTATTGATCGAGTCACCTTCGTGTCGGACAGTCAGTGACGTTCCCTCGTGATCAGTCACACGGAAGGCGTCACATGTTCACCAAGTCGGGGAAAGTGCGGGTATTCGGCGCATCGTTACTTCTCGCCGCGGGCGCGGTGGTCGGGCTGGGCGGCGGTTCGGCGAACGCGATACCACCGGGCATCCCGGACGCCGCGACGGCGCAGTCCGAGCTGGCCGGGCTGACCGTGGCGCCGGACGGCTCGATGGACGGCTACAGCCGGGACCAGTTCCCGCACTGGCACACGGTCGAGGGCAGCTGCAACACCCGAGAGATGGTGCTGCGGCGCGACGGCGACGGCGTGGAGGTCGGCACGGACTGCGCGGCGACGTCCGGCAGCTGGTACAGCCCGTACGACGGCGCCACCTGGACCGCGACGTCCGACGTCGACATCGATCACATGGTGCCGCTGGCCGCGGCGTGGCGCAGCGGCGCCGCTGACTGGACGATCGCGCGGCGGGAGGCGTTCGCGAACGACCTCGACTCGCCGCAGCTGTGGGCGGTGACCGACAACGTCAACCAGAGCAAGGGCGACCAGACGCCGGAGTCGTGGAAGCCGCCGCTGCAGTCGGAGTGGTGTGAGTACGCGCGGGCGTTCACGCACGTGAAGTTCTTGTACGGCCTGACGGTGAACTCCGCCGAGCAGAGCGCGTTGTCATCCATGCTGGGGACGTGCTGAACACCTACAACTCCCCGCTGGTCGCCGGTCAGGGCGGCGTGATGACCGAAGAGGTCGGCGTCGTGACCGGCGACCTGGAGCTGCGCACCACGATGGGCCCGGACGGCGTGGTGACCGCGAAGGTGCGCTACGCGGGGGCCGGGGAGTGGTACCGAGTGCGCGGCGGCATGTGCAAGCTCGCCGACGAGCGCGACCATGCCGCCGTGCACTCACTGCTGGTGGGCGTACTCAACCGCCCGGCTGGCTAGCCCGAACCGCGGACATACCGCCGAGACCGACGCCTGCTCCTCGCCCGACCCGACACGGCCTTGCCCCAACTCGGCTCGACCAACCCAGCCCGACTCGGCCCGCGCCCGACACCTGCTCGCGCGCGCCCGCGCCCGCGATGCCCAGCCCCCACCCTCTCCGGGGGCACCCCATGGATCCAGTCTATCGGTTGGTACCGACGAAAAGGGCTGGCGCGGGTCAGCTGTGGACAACCGCGGGCATTGTGGATAAGTCGTGCCCCGCACGGGGCGGGGCGAGGCGGGTGGTCAGGCCAGGCCGAGCTGGGCCGGGGCCTCCGGGTCGGAGTCGGCCACGAACTGGGTGCAGCGCTCGTACTCCTCGGTCTCGCCGATGGCCTGGGCGGCGAGGGCGAGCGCGGCGAGCGCGCGCAGGAAGCCGCGGTTCGGGCGGTGCGACCACGGGATCGGGCCGTGGCCCTTCCAGCCCGCGCGGCGCAGCTGGTCCAGCCCGCGGTGGTAGCCGGTGCGCGCGTATGCGTACGCGGCGACCGGGTTGTTCTCCGTCAGGGCCAGCTCGGCG
>NZ_DASWSJ010000218.1:0-5763 GCF_036402745.1 Actinophytocola sp.
GGCTCGTCCACCCCGCTGTTCACCGCCGAGCACCTCGACGTCCCGCTGGACTTCGAGGGCGCGGCCGCAGCCGGCTCGATGCTCGGCACCACCGCGGTCATGGTGTTCAACGAGACCGTGTCGGTGCCGTGGGCCGTGATGTAGTGGACCGAGTTCTACGAGCACGAGTCCTGCGGCAAGTGCACCCCCTGCCGGGAGGGCACCTACTGGCTCGCCGGGATCCTGCAGCGGATGGTGGCCGGCAACGGCACCGAGCCCGACATCGAGACGCTGCTCGACATCTGCGACAACGTGCTCGGCCGCTCGTTCTGCGCGCTCGGCGATGGCGCGGTCAGCCCGATCACCAGTGGCATCAAGTACTTCCGGGACGAGTTCCTCGCCCTGTGTGACAAGAACAAGGCCGCCCCGGCCACCCCTGCGCTCGCGGGAGCTCACTAAATGACTGCGATCGAAGAGAAGCCCGATACGGCGCCCGTCCCCGAGGGGCACGTGCGGCTGACCATCGACGGGGTCGAGGTCATCGCGCCCAAGGGCGAGCTGCTGATCCGCGCCGCGGAGCGGCTGGGCACCGTCATCCCCCGGTTCTGCGACCACCCGCTGCTCGACCCGGCAGGCGCCTGCCGCCAGTGCCTGGTCGAGGTCGAGATGGGTGGCCGGCCGATGCCCAAGCCGCAGGCGTCCTGCACCATCACGGTCGCCGACGGCATGGTCGTCAAGACCCAGCGCACCTCGCCGGTGGCGGACAAGGCCCAGCAGGGTGTGATGGAGCTGCTGCTCATCAACCACCCACTGGACTGCCCGATCTGCGACAAGGGCGGCGAGTGCCCGCTGCAGAACCAGGCGCTCGCGCACGGCCGCGCGGACTCCCGGTTCGTCGAGAAGAAGCGCACGTTCCCCAAGCCGATCCCGGTGTCCACCCAGGTGCTGCTCGACCGCGAGCGCTGTGTGCTCTGCCAGCGCTGCACCCGGTTCTCCGACCAGATCGCCGGCGACCCGTTCATCGAGCTGCTCGAGCGCGGCGCGCACCAGCAGATCGGCATCGCGGAGAACAAGCCGTTCCAGAGCTACTTCTCCGGCAACACCATCCAGATCTGCCCGGTCGGCGCGCTCACCAGCGCCGCCTACCGGTTCCGCTCGCGGCCGTTCGACCTGGTGTCCACGCCGAGCATCTGCGAGCACTGCTCCTCGGGCTGCGCGGAGCGCACCGACTGGCGGCGCGGCAAGGTCATGCGCAAGCTCGCCGGCGAGGACCCCGAGGTCAACGAGGAGTGGATCTGCGACAAGGGCCGGTTCGCGTTCCGGTACCTCACCGCGGGCGACCGGATCACCCGGCCGATGGTGCGCGACGCCAAGACCGGTGAGCTCGTCGAGACCTCGTGGACCGACGCGCTGCGGGTCGCGGCCGAGGGCCTGGCCAAGGCCCGCGACGGCAAGGGCGTCGGCGTGCTGGCCGGCGGCCGGCTCACCGTCGAGGACGCCTACGCCTACGCCAAGTTCGCCCGGATCGCGTTGCGCACCAACGACGTCGACTTCCGGGCCCGGGCCCACTCGGCCGAGGAGCTCGACTTCCTCGCGTCCACTGTGGTCGGCACGACGCCGGAGACCGGGGTGACCTTCGGCGCGATCGAGTCCGCGCCGGCGGTGCTGTGCGTGGCGCTCGAGCCGGAGGAGGAGGCGCCGATCGTCTTCCTGCGGCTACGCAAGGCCGCCCGCAAGCGCGGCACCCAGGTGTTCCACATCGGACAGTGGACGAGCCCGGCGGTCACGAAGACCATCCGCCCCTACGGCGTGGACAAGCCCCTCGCCGGGTCGCTCCTCGCCTGCCCGCCCGGTGGCGAGGCCGCCGCGGTCGAGGGCCTGCCGAGCCACGCGCCGGACGTCATCGAGGCACTCGGCGGCGCGGGCGCGGTCATCCTGGTCGGCGAGCGTGCCGCGCAGGTGCCGGGCCTGTTCACCGCGGTGGTGAAGCTGGCCGAGACCACCGGCGCGCGGATCGCCTGGATCCCGCGCCGGGCCGGCGAGCGGGGCGCGCTGGACGCCGGCGCCGTGCCGACGCTGCTGCCCGGCGGCCGGCTGGTCAGCGACGCGACCGCGCGCCTCGAGGTCGAGCGGGTGTGGGGACTGGAGGCCGGCACGCTGCCCGGCCGTCCCGGCCGCGACACCGGCGCGATCATCGCCGCCGCGGCCGCGGGCCAGCTCGACGGCCTGGTGGTCGGCGGCGTCCAGACCGACGACCTGCCCGACCCGGTGCTCGCCGAGGAGGCGCTGGACGACGTCGGCTTCGTCGTCAGCCTGGAGCTGCGGGCCAGCGCGGTCACCGCGCGCGCCGACGTGGTGCTCCCGGTCGCGCCCTCGGTCGAGAAGGCCGGCAGCTACCTCAACTGGGAGGGCCGCCGCCGCGAGTTCGGCACCACCATCGAGTCGCCCGGCTCTCTGTCGGACTGCCGGGTGCTCGACACGCTCGGCGTCGAGATGGACGTCGACCTGTTCACCCAGACCCCGCAGGCGGCCGCCGCGGACCTCGCCCGGCTGCCCGCGGTGCTGCGCTCGGCCGCGCCGCCCGTCGCGGTCGCGGCGCAGGCGCCCACCCTCGAGGACGGCCAGGCACTGCTCGCCACCTGGCGCCAGCTGCTGGACAACGGCTCGCTGCAGTCCGACGAGCCGCACCTGGCGGGCACCGCGCGGGCCACCGTCGCCCGGCTCTCCGCCGGGACCGCGGCGCGCCTGGGCCTGAACGGCAACCCGGCGGTCACCGTCAAGACCGAGCGCGGTTCGATCACCCTGCCGGTCGAGCACGCGGACCTGCCGGACGGAGTCGTCTGGCTGCCCGCGAACTCCGGCCCGGCCACCACCCGGCGCACGCTCGGCGCCGGGCACGGGGACGTCGTGTCGGTCACCACGGAGAACCTGCTGACAGGCGCGACCACTGATGGAGGCGAGTCAGCGTGACCAGGGCCCAACTTCTCGCCGACGACCCGCTCTGGCTGATCCTGATCAAGGTCGTGGTCCTGCTCCTCATCGGGCCGGTCATGACCATCTTCCTGATCGTCTGGGAGCGCAAGGCGATCGGCCGGATGCAGCAGCGCCCCGGCCCGAACCGGGTCGGTCCCGGCGGCTACCTCCAGTCCGTCGCGGACGCGATCAAGCTGCCGTTCAAGGAGCAGATCATCCCGGCCGGCGCGGACCGGAAGGTCTACTTCCTCGCGCCGATCATCGTCGTGATCCCGGCGATCCTGGCGTTCTCGGTGATCCCGTTCGGGCCCGAGGTGTCGATCTTCGGTGAGCGCACGGTCCTGCAGCTGATCGACCTGCCGGTCGGTGTGCTGGTGGTTCTGGCCTGCTCCTCGATCGGCATCTACGGCATCGTGCTGGCCGGCTGGTCCTCCGGCTCGCCCTACCCGCTGCTCGGCGGCCTGCGCTCGGCCGCGCAGATGATCTCCTACGAGATCGCGATGGGCCTCTCGATCGTCAGCGTGGTGCTCTACGCGCAGTCGCTGTCCACAGGGGACATCGTCGCGGCACAGCGCAGCGGCTGGTACTTCTACCTGCTGATCCCGAGCTTCCTGATCTTCCTGATCTCCATGGTCGGCGAGACCAACCGCGCCCCGTTCGACCTGCCGGAGGCCGAGTCGGAGCTGGTCGGCGGGTTCCACACCGAGTACAGCTCGATGAAGTTCGCGCTGTTCTTTCTCGCCGAGTACGTGAACATGGTCGTCGTCTGCTCGATGGCCACCACGCTGTTCCTCGGCGGGTACATGGCGCCCTGGCCGATCTCGCTGATCAACGACAACTACTTCAACACCGGCTGGTGGCCGATCCTCTGGTTCTTCGCCAAGACGTTCCTGCTGCTGTTCGCGTTCATCTGGGTGCGCGCGACGCTGCCCCGGTTCCGCTACGACCAGTTCATGCGGATCGGCTGGAAGGTCCTGGTCCCCGCCAACCTGGTGTGGATCGTGCTGATCGCCGGCATGCGCACGCTCCGCGGCGAGTCCGAGGTCTCCACCGGCCAGATCCTCACCTACGCCGGCATCGTCCTGATCATCGTGGTCGCGCTGGGCTTCGTGTTCGACCGCGGCGGCCGGGTCGAGGACGACGGCGACCAGGTGCCGATCACCGGTGGCGGCTACCCGGTCCCGCCGCTGGACCTGGAGATACCGAAGCCGCCGAGACGCAAGGCGGTTCGCGGCCGGGCGGGACGGCGCAGGCCGGCCACCGTCGGTGGCGGCGGCACGGACACCGACGCCGAGAAGGAGTCGAACGATGGGGATCTTTGATCCGTTCAAGGGCTTCGGCGTCACCTTCTCGACCATGTTCAAGAAGGTCGTCACCGAGGAGTACCCGGAGGCGGGCGCGCCCGCCGCGCCGCGCTACCACGGTCGCCACCAGCTCAACCGGCACCCGGACGGGCTGGAGAAGTGCGTCGGCTGCGAGCTGTGCGCCTGGGCGTGCCCGGCCGACGCGATCTTCGTGGAGGGCGCGGACAACACCGAGGAGGCCCGCTACTCGCCCGGTGAGCGCTACGGCGCGGACTACCAGATCAACTACCTGCGGTGCATCGGCTGCGGCCTGTGCGTCGAGGCCTGCCCCACCCGCTCGCTCACGATGATCAACGAGTACGAGCTGGCCAACGACAACCGGCAGGACCTGATCTACACCAAGGAGGACCTGCTCGCCCCGCTGCTGAAGGGCATGGAGCAGCCGCCGCACCCGATGCGGCTCGGCGACACCGAGCAGGACTACTACGTCGACGCGCCGCGCCTCGCCCGCAAGTGGGGCTACCCCGACCCGGTGAAGGGGGAGGTCAAGTGAGCACCGCCGTCGTACTCGCGCAGGGCGTCGCGAACCAGCTGTCCACCGGCGAGTCCATCTCGTTCTGGGTGCTCGGCCCGCTGGCGCTGCTCGGCGCGCTCGGCATGATCTTCGCGAAGAACGCGGTGCACTCGGCGTTGTTCCTGGTGCTCACGATGCTGAGCCTCGGCGTCATGTACATGGTCCAGCAGGCGCCGTTCCTCGGTTTCGTGCAGATCATCGTCTACACCGGCGCGATCATGATGCTGTTCCTGTTCGTGCTGATGCTGGTCGGCCGCGACTCCTCGGACTCGGTGGTCGAGGTCCTGCGCGGGCAGCGGTTCGCCGCCACCGTGCTCGGCATCGGCCTCGCCGCGCTGGTGGTCGCCGCGGTGGCCCGCTCGCTCACCGACGTCACCCCGGTCGGGTTGCAGGGCCAGGACGCCAACGGCGGCAACGGGAACGTCGAGAACATCGGCCGGTCGATCTTCACCGACTGGCTGTTCCCCTTCGAGCTCACCTCGGCGCTGCTGATCACCGCCGCGGTCGGCGCGATGGTGCTCGGCTACGTCGACCGGCACACCCGCGGCCGCAAGACCCAGCGCGAGCTGGTCGAGATGCGCTTCCGCGGCGAGCACGACCGCCCGTCGCCGCTGCCCGGCCCGGGGGTGTTCGCCACGTCCAGCTCGGTGGCCACCCCGGCCCTGCTGCCGGACGGCTCGGTCGCGCCGGAGTCGCTGTCCCGGCTCATCGACTCGGCCGCGGCCGAGGAGTTCGACGCCGAGCGCAAGGCCGTCGCCGGCAACGCGCCCACCGCCGAGCGCCGCGCGCTGAATCCGACCACCCGGGAAGGGGAGTCATCGTGACCCCGACCGTCTACCTGCTGCTCTCCGCGCTGCTGTTCACCATCGGCGCGGTCGGGGTCCTGGTGCGGCGCAACGCCATCGTGGTGTTCATGTGCATCGAGCTGATGCT
>NZ_DASWSJ010000219.1:0-39201 GCF_036402745.1 Actinophytocola sp.
CTCACGACAGGACCTCACAGGCTCGGTCTTGCCGCTCGCGGTCACCCTGCGACAATGGTTCGCTCGCAAGCTCGCTCACGCGCTTGACCCACCTCTCCTGCGCCGGTTTCACGTGAAACATCGATCGCTCCTTGGTCTGCAGGACTCGACGTCACTGCTCCTGATCTTTCCTGGTGTGTCGCGGACGAGCACCACGGGCCCCCTCGCGCCCCTGGGCACCGACCCGTTCAACCTCGATCACAGTGGTCGGCGTCTCCAGTACCCCGACGCCACACCGCTCGACGACGGGAATCGACCCGCCCGCACGCTTCACGGCCGCCCCGTCGCGTGCCTTCTCCGACTCGGCGCTCTCTCCTTTGAGCGCGACGAGCCGGCCGCCCTGCCGGAGCAGAGGAGCGCTCCAGCCCCAGAGTCGATCCAGTGGAGCCACCGCACGCGCGATGACAACATCGGCACCCGAGAGCCGTTGCTTGATGGCCGGCTCCTCGGCACGACCCCGAACCACCGTCACCGACAACGACAGCGCGTCGACGACCTCCTCCAGCCACGCCACGCGGCGAGCCATCGGCTCCAACAGTGTGACGTCCAGATCGGGTCTCGCCAAGCAGAGAGGTACACCGGGAAGGCCGGCGCCGGAACCTATGTCTATGACCCGCATGCCGCTCGAGATCCGCTCGCCGACCACGGCCGAGTTCAGAAGGTGGCGATCCCACAGCCGATCGACCTCACGGGGTCCGATCAGGCCTCGCTCTATGCCGACGGCGGCGAGCAGTTCCACGAACTGCACCGCCGCCGGCATGGCGTCGCCAAAGATGGTCGAAGCGGACTCCGGGGGAGCGGGTGCTGATGGCGTGTCTGCCACCGTCGCACCCTTTCCTCGCTAGTCCGGTTGTTTCACGTGAAACAGAAAGCGCGAGCGGTCAGGACTTGCGGAAGACCACGACGCGACGCCGGGGGTCCTCGCCCTCACTCTCGCTGTGCACACCTTCGAAGGACGCGACCGCGTCGTGCACGACCTTGCGCTCGAACGGCGTCATCGGCTGGAGCCGAACCCGCTCGTCGCCGGCGAGCACGCGCTCGGCCGTGGCGCGACCCAGGTCCCGCAACTCCTGCCGACGGTCCGCCCGCCAGCCGGCGATGTCGAGCATCAGCCGGCTCCGGGCCCCCGTCTCCTGCTGCACGGCGAGCCGGGTGAGCTCCTGTAGCGCCTCGAGCACGTTGCCCCGCGGACCGACGAGCTTCTCCAGATCGTCGCCACCGTCGATGCTCACGACCGCGCGGCCGGCCTCGACGTCGAGATCGATGTCGCCGTCGTAGTCGACCAGGTCGAGCAGCCGCTCGAGGTAGTCGCCGGCGATGTCGCCCTCCCGAACGAGAAGATCCTCGGTCGGGCCGCGGTCCTCGCCGTCGTCACCGTCCTCGTCCTCGTCGTCGTCCGTATCCGACTCAGCGACCGAATCGGCATCCGACTCGGCGATCACCTCGCCGTTGTCCGCGGGCGGCTGGCCCACGGTCTCCTCGGCAGCCTCCTTGACGGAGTCCTGCTCTGCCCCCGACTGCTGCACCGTCTCCGGCACGACTTCTCCTCTCCAGGTCCGGAACTGCCGCGTCAGCGATTCTTCCGGCCTGTGTTCTTCTTACGGGAACGGTCTGCGCTCAGACCGGAAACTGTGTTGCCGTCCTCCGACTTGTCCGCGGCGCCGTTGCCGGTCGTCTTCGCGGTTCCGCTCGTGGACCCGGCAGTGCCGGTGGGCTTGGCGGTACCCGCCGACTTGGTCGCGCCCGGCTTCGTGGTGCCCGGCTTGGCGGTACCCGGCTTGGTAGCGCCTGGCTTGGTGGCCCCCGGCTTGGTCGTGCCGGTGGACTTCGTCGTGCTCGGCTTCGAGGCGGTGCCATCCGTGGCCGGCTTGGTCCCCGCGGTGTCGGTGGTCCCTGTGGTCGTCGCTGGGCGCTTCTTCTGCGCGGGGCGCTGGCCGGGCTTCGGCGCGAGGTTGCTCCGCTTCTCGACGGCGGCCGCCTTCTTCTCCTCTTCCTCGGCGTCGATCCGCCGGTACACGATGCGCTGCTGCATCAGCGTCCACGTGTTGTTGGCGAGCCAGTAGAGCAGCAGGCCGATCGGGAAGAACAGACCGAAGATCAGCACACCCAGCGGGAAGATGTACATGGTGAGCTTGTTCATGATCGCGGTCTGGGCGGTGGCCGACTCCGGGTTCTGCCGGGCCACCGAGTGCCGCGCGGTCAGGTGGGTCAGCACGCTCGCGAGGATCATCAGCGGGATCGACACGATGATCACCGAGGTGCGGTTGGCGCCCAGCGCCTCGAGCGCCTGCAGCGGCTGGGTGATGAAGTTGGACAGCCGCGCACCGAAGATGTTGGCGTCGATGTAGGACTGCACACCCGCGGCGTCGAAGAAGTAGTTCTCGGTGTGGCCGGGCTGGAACGAGCGCAACACGTGGAAGAGGCCGATGAACACCGGGATCTGAATCAGCATCGGCAGGCAGCCGCCGAGCGGACTGAACCCGTGCTCACGCTGGAGCTTCTGCATCTCCTGCGCCTGGCGCTGCCGGTCGTTGGCGTACTTCTTCTGGATCTTCTTCATCTCGGGCGCGAACTCCTGCATCGCGCGCATCGAGCGGACCTGCTTCACGAACGGCTTGAACATGATCGCGCGCAGGGTGAAGACCAGGAACATGATGCCCAGTGCCCAGGCGAGACCGCTGCTCTCGCCGAAAACCTGCCCGAACACCCAGTGCCAGCACCACAGGATGAAGGACACGGGGTAGTAGATGAAGTCGAGCACGGAGCTACTCCTTGGCGAAGGGGTGGCGAGCCGGGCTTGGCGTCCCCGACCCGTCGGTGTCAGCGTCGTCGTGACGCAGGTCTGAGTGGCGAGGCTTCTCGCGGCGCGGCGGCACCGGGTCGAACCCACCGGGATGCCACGGCCCGCAGCGCAGCAGCCTGCGGACGGTGAGCCAGGTGCCGCGCAGCGCGCCGTGTGTCGTCAGCGCCTCGACGGCATAAGCACTGCAGCTCGGCTCGAACCGGCAGCTGGGGGGAAGCACCGGCGAGATCCACTGCCGGTAGATGTTGATCGGCACCAGCAGCACCCGGGCCAACGGGCCCGGGCGGCGGAGCGGGGCATCGGGTGCGGCGTCCACGCCGGAGGCCTCCGGCTCCGGGTCGTCCGGGCCGCGCACGACCTCCGTGTCATGCGTGACGATCACTGCGCACCACCGTTGTCGCCGACCGCGAGTCGCAACCGCCGCAGGGCGGAGTCGATGTCATTGCCGAGCTCCGCGCTCGCCGCCTGGGCAGCCGGCGGTAACGCTCGGACGACCAACGAGCAACCGGGCGGAACGGTTCCCAGCCGATCACGCAGGAGATGACGCAGCCGGCGCGTGACGCGATGGCGCACCACCGAGTTCCCCACGGCCTTGCTGACCACGAAACCGACCCGGGTCTGACCGGATGCGGCCATGCCGAGTCGAGCGACCTCTTCGGCCGTGATGGCGTGTACGACGAGCCGGGGCCGGCCAACACGCCGACCCTTCCTGGTCACCAGCCGAAAATCGTCGCTACCGGTCAGTCGAGCGGACGCGGGGAGCACGCAAGTCAGGCCGACAGGCGCTTGCGACCCTTGCCACGACGAGCCGCGAGGATGGCCCGGCCGGCACGGCTGCGCATGCGCAGCCGGAACCCGTGGGTCCGCGACCGGCGGCGGTTGTTCGGCTGGAAAGTACGCTTGCTCACGGTGGATCTCCCGGTACTGGCTCGCCAAGTTCTCGCGTCCCCCGCCATCGGTCGGCGTTCCCGGCCACAACGCCCGGAGTTACCGACGGACGGCGCGCAGAACTCACCCACACCTCGGGGAGACCTTATGAGGCTACGCACCCCCGATCAGCGGGTTCCATCCGGGTCCCTTTTGTCGACCGTCGGGCACCGCTCGGCGACACGCCGCGCACGGTCAGATGCTTGCCCCCGAACACATCTTGTGGCATAGCCCGGCGCTTGTTAGCGTGCGGACTCTTGGTTGGCCAGATGGGAGTGGGAGCCCTGCTGCGCCGCAGAAGATATGTCGGTCATCGGCGGGTTCCGCTGCGGTGCGTCGTACCTTCGTGCACAGTTGTGGACAACCTGTGGATGCAGCCCGTATGCCGGGCCGCGACCGAGCTCACCGCCTAGGTGAGCGGTTCGGGGTTGGCCGGAGGGTCAGACATGACGCTAGGCCAACGAGGGGAGGGGAGCTCATAGGTGTCCGAGCAGCAGATGAACCTTGGTGTGGTCTGGGAACAGGTGGTGCGGGAGCTGTCCGCCGGCACACTGTCTCCCCAACAACGCGCGTGGATGCGGGTGACCCGACCGATCGGGTTGCTCGATGGCACCGCGCTCCTCGCCGCACCGAGTGACTTTGCCAAGGACGCGATCGAGCGAGCTCTCCGCGAGCCGATCACCGACGCTCTCTCCCGGCGACTCGGCCGCGCGGTTTCCCTCGCGGTGAAGGTGGATTCCACCACGCCGACCGTCACCCCGCCGATGCCGCAACCGCTGGCGCCGGCCATGACACCGTCGGCGCCGCCCGCCACGCCGGGCGCACCGTCCAATGGGGACGTAGGCACCGAGCACGCGCAACGCAACGGGATCCTGCCGCCGGTCAACGAGAACGACGCGGACGGCGACGGGGAAGAGGTGGACGAGGAGAGCGAGGCACTCGCCACCGTCCACGAGATCTGGCCGACGTTCACCGGGAGCCAGCAGCCGTCGAGCGGTCAGCCGTTCACCGCTCCGGCACAGCCGCAGACCTCCAAGACCCGGCTGAACGAGAAGTACACCTTCGACACGTTCGTCATCGGTGCGTCCAACCGTTTCGCGCACGCGGCCGCGGTCGCCGTCGCGGAGGCACCGGCCCGCGCGTACAACCCCTTGTTCATCTGGGGCGAGTCCGGGCTCGGCAAGACACACCTGCTGCACGCGGTCGGCCACTACGCGCAACGCCTCTTCCCGGGCATGCGCGTGCGGTACGTGTCGACCGAGGAGTTCACCAACGACTTCATCAACTCGCTGCGCGACGACCGCAAGGTCGCGTTCCAGCGGCGGTACCGCGACATCGACATCCTGTTGGTGGACGACATCCAGTTCCTGGAGGGGAAGGAAGGAACTCAGGAGGAGTTCTTCCACACCTTCAACACGCTCCACAACGCCAACAAGCAGATCGTGGTGTCCTCGGACCGGCCGCCGAAGCGGTTGGAGACGCTGGAGGACCGGCTGCGCACGCGGTTCGAGTGGGGCCTCATCACCGACATCCAGCCGCCCGAGCTCGAGACGCGGATCGCCATCCTGCGCAAGAAGGCCGCGCAGGACCGGCTCGCCGCGCCGGCCGAGGTGCTGGAGTTCATCGCCGCCCGCATCGAGCACAACATCCGTGAGCTCGAGGGCGCGCTCATCCGCGTGACCGCGTTCGCTTCCCTTAACCAGCAACCGGTTGACGTCGGCCTCGCCGAGATCGTGTTGCGGGACTTGATCCCCGACTCGCAGGTGCCCGAGATAAGCGCCTCCACGATCATGGCCGTCACCGCCGAGTTCTTCAGCGTGTCGATCGATGATCTTTGTGGCCCAGGGAAAACGAAGGCGCTCGCGCAGGCGCGGCAGATCTCCATGTACCTGTGCCGCGAGCTCACCGACCTGTCGCTGCCCAAGATCGGGCAGACGTTCGGCGGCCGCGACCACACCACGGTGATGCACGCGGAGAAGAAGATCCGCAAGGAGATGGCGGAACGGCGCCGGGTCTACGACCAGGTGCAGGAGCTCACCTCGCGGATCAAGCAACGCGCACGCGGCTGACGCCGACTTTCCTTGTGTGGACACGGTTCTCACACAACCCCTTGCATCACCCGGAAAGGGGATTCATGAGCGTCCCCGACCCTGTGCATGACTTGGGTACGAACGGCCCCAAGTCTGGGGAGCGTGCTGTGGGCAACTGTGGGCCAGGTGTGGACAACTCTCGCGTGTGGACGAACCATCCACCGACGCGTCGAGCTGTCCACCGGATGGGCACCTGGTTCATCAACAGCCGGACGCGCATGCCGACGTGCGAGTACGGGAGCTGTCCACACAATCCACAGGACCTACTACTACGACTGTTTTTCTCTCTTAGATCTATCAACAAGAACAAGACAGGGGTCACGAGTCAGCGAGCGACGACCCGGCCGCACAGCACCGAAGAGCCGGCCGAGAGCACCCAGCCCCGAGTGACGCTCTCGCCCGGCAAGCCGTACGGTGGCGGTCTACGTCGTGAGCTTTCTCGGGTTGGTGCCCGCGTGCCCGCGGCACCTTCTCGTGTCTGGAAAGGACAGTCATGAAGATCCGCGTCGAGCGCGACGGTCTCGCCGACGCCGTCGCCTGGGTCGCGCGCAGCCTGCCGTCCCGTCCACCGGTACCGGTACTCGGCGGGATCCTGTTGGATACCGCCAACTCCGACGCGCTGACGATCTCCGGGTTCGACTACGAGGTGTCGGCCACGGTCGGCGTCGCGGCCACCGTCGCGGACGGCGGGCGCACGCTCGTGTCCGGCCGGTTGCTCGCCGACATCACGCGATCCCTGCCCGCACAACCGGTTGAGATCATGGTCGACGGCGCACGCGTGTCGATCGCGTGCGGCAGCGCGAAGTTCAGCCTCCCGACGATGCCGGTCGAGGACTACCCGCAGCTGCCGGCGATGCCACCGCTCGCCGGCCAGCTCGCCGGCGAGGTGTTCGGCCTCGCCGTGAGCCAGGTCGCCGTCGCGGCCGGCAAGGACGACACGCTGCCGATGCTCACCGGCGTGCGGGTCGAGATCGACGGCGAGAAGCTCACCCTCGTCGCCACCGACCGGTTCCGCCTCGCGATGCGGGAGTTCACCTGGACCCCGGACGACAACCTCGCCGGCGCGGGCGAGCTCGCCGTGCTCGTCCCGGCACGCACGCTGGCCGACGCGGCCAAGGCGCTCGGCACGTCGGGCACCACCGTCGAGATCGCGCTCGCCCCCGGCGACGGGCTCATCGGCCTGTCCGGCTCCGGCCGGCGCACCACCAGCCGGCTGCTCGACACCGAGTTCCCGCGCTACCGCCAGCTGCTCCCGTCCGAGCAGACCGCCACCGCGATCATCGACGTGGCCCCGTTGGTCGAGGCCATCAAGCGCGTCTCGCTCGTCGCCGAACGCGGCACCCAGGTCCGCCTCGAGTTCGGCGAGTCGGCGCTGCGCCTGTCCGCCGGCGGTGACGACGAGGGCAGCGCCGAGGAGGAGCTCGCCGTCGAGTACACCGGCGACCCCGTCACGATCGCGTTCAACCCGTCGTTCCTGCAGGAGGGTCTCGGCGCCCTGCACGCCGACCGGGCCGAGCTGTCGTTCACCACGCCGAGCCGTCCGGCACTCATCAAGCCCGTCGGCGAGGATGGCACCGTGGTGCCGGGGTACCTGCACCTGTTGATGCCGGTGCGCCTGCCCGGCTGAACGGAGGAGTGGAGTGCCAAGCAAGATCCAGCTCGGTCTCGTCGGTCTCGGCAAGATGGGCTTCAACATGCGCGAACGGGTGCGCGCCGCCGGCCACGACGTCGTGGGCTACGACCGCGACCCGGGCATCAGCGACTCCGCCTCGCTCGCCGACCTGGTCGACAAGCTCGAGGCACCGCGGATCGTCTGGGTCATGGTGCCCTCCGGCGAGGCGACCCGGCAGACGGTCGCGGAGCTCGGCGACCTCCTGTCCCCGGGCGACCTGGTGATCGACGGCGGCAACTCGCGCTACACCGACGACAAGATCAACGCCGAGCTGCTCGCCGGCAAGGATGTCGCCTACCTCGACTGCGGGGTGTCCGGCGGGGTGTGGGGCAAGGAGAACGGCTACGCGCTGATGGTCGGCGGCGCGGCCGAGGACGTCGAGCGGGCGATGCCGGTCTTCGACGCGCTGCGCCCGGAAGGCCCGCAGGCGGAAGGCTTCGCGCACGCCGGCCCGGTGGGCGCGGGCCACTACGCCAAGATGATCCACAACGGCATCGAGTACGGGTTGATGCAGTCCTACGCCGAGGGCTTCGAGCTGCTCGACGCGGCCGACCTCATCGAGAACGTGCCCGCGGTCATCAAGGCGTGGCAGCGCGGCACCGTCGTGCGCTCGTGGCTGCTCGACCTGCTGGTCCGTGCGCTCGACTCGGACCCCGAGCTCGACGACCTGCGTGGCTACGTCGACGACTCCGGCGAGGGCCGGTGGACCGTCGAGGAGGCCATCAACCTGGCCGTGCCGGCGCCGGTGATCGCGGCCGCGCTCTTCGCGCGGTTCCGCTCCCGGCAGGAAGACTCGCCCGCGATGCGTGCGGTCGCGTCGTTGCGCAACCAGTTCGGCGGGCATGCGGTGCACCAGGCCGGGCCGTCCTCCGGCTCGGGTTCGACGCAGGGTTGACGTGTACGTCCGGCACTTACAGGTCAGCGACTTCCGATCCTGGGAGCACGCGGACCTGGAGCTGGCCCCCGGTGCGAGTGTCCTCATCGGACAGAATGGTCAGGGCAAGACCAACCTGATCGAGGCGATCGGTTACACGGCGACGCTCGGCTCGCACCGGGTCGCGGTGGATCTTCCCTTGATCCGCCACGGATGTGCGCGCGCCATCGTGCGCACCGCGGTGGTCAACGAGGGCCGCGAGCTCACGATCGAGCTGGAGATCACCGCGGGAAAGGCCAACCGCGCCAGGGTCAACCGGTCGCCGGTGCCGAAGACCCGGGACGTGCTGGGGATCCTGCGCACCGTGTTGTTCGCGCCGGAGGACCTGGCGCTGGTGCGCGGCGACCCGAGCGAGCGCCGCCGGTTCCTCGACGAGCTACTGGTACTGCGCGCGCCCCGGTACGCGGGCGTGCGCGCGGACTACGAACGGGTGCTGCGCCAGCGCAACGCGTTGCTCAAGTCCTCGGGTCACGCGCGGCGCGCCGGCTCGAAGGGCGACATCGGCACGCTCGACGTGTGGGACGGCCACCTCGCCCGGCACGGCGCCGAATTGCTCGCCGCGCGGCTGGACCTGGTCGCCGATCTGGCCGACCACGTGACCGCCGCCTACGCCGGGGTCGCACCCGAGTCGCGGCCGGCTCGGATCCGGTACCGCTCCGGCATCGCCGACTCGTTCCCCGCCGACTACGGCATGCCCGGCACGCGCGCCGACATCGAGGTGCTGGTCGACGCGCTCCTCGCCGCGATGCTCGCCGGCCGCGACGCCGAGCTCGAGCGGGGGGTGAGCCTGGTCGGCCCCCACCGCGACGAGCTCGAGCTGACCCTGGCCGACCTCACCGCGAGGGGCTACGCGAGCCACGGCGAGTCGTGGTCGTTCGCGCTCGCGCTGCGGCTGGGGTCCTACGAGCTGCTGCGCGCGGACGGCAGCGAGCCGGTGCTGGTGCTCGACGACGTGTTCGCCGAGCTCGACCGGCGCCGGCGGCAGCGACTCGCCGAGGTGGCGGTGAACGCCGAACAGGTCCTGGTGACCGCCGCGGTGGAGGAGGATGTCCCGGACGAGCTCGACGGGGCTCGTTACTCGGTGTCGAACGGGGAGGTGGCGCGTGCCGGACCGGTCGCCCGATGATCACCAGCGAGTCACCAACAGTGATGTGAATCGTCGCACATCTGGGGATAAACCTGTGGATAGTGTGGATAACGCTGTCACCCTGCGCCCTTCAACCCCTCCCGACCCCCCGGATCCGGCGGCTCTGAACACCCAAAAGGGTGTTGCTGATGATCGCGCCTCTCGTTCCACCACGGAGGGTGACTATCCACAGCTACGAGGATCGGATCTCGCCCGCGCCGCGCTGCAGGCGGCCAAGGAGGCCTCCGGCGGCCCGGACGCGAAGAAGAAGCAGCAGGCCAAGCGCGGGTTCGCGCCCGGTTCGCGGCGCCGTCGGCGCTGGTCGGGCCCCGGCCCGGACGCCCGCGACCCCCAGCCGCTCGGCCGGCTCACCGCCCGCCTCGCCGCCGACCGGGGATGGTCGGCCCAGCTCACGACCGGTCAGCTGTTCGGCCGGTGGGGTGCCATCGTCGGCGAGGACGTCGCCGAGCACGCCCAGCCCGTGGCGCTGCGCGACGGCGAGCTGACCGTCCAGGCGGACTCGACCGCGTGGGCCACCCAGCTGCGGCTGCTGCAGCGCCAGCTGCTCGCCAAGATCGCCGCCGGGGTGGGCAACGGAGTGGTCAAGCGGCTGAAGGTGCACGGTCCGTCCACTCCGAGCTGGCGTTATGGGCTGCGGCACGTACGCGGACGGGGGCCCCGGGACACCTACGGGTGAACCGGCGGCCGGAGGCTGTCAAATTCGCACTGGAGAGTACCCGCTGGCGTCGGGCCACGGACCTCTTCCCGTCAGAGCGTCTGTGACGGAGCTGGGGGTGTCCTTGACCCGCTTCTGCGCGACCGCACCAGTACAATTGACAGAGGGAGATTCGCGCCCGTCCTGACGAGGGAGACACCACGCCCGTGGCAGCCACCAATAACCATGAATACAACGCGTCCTCCATCACCGTCCTGGAGGGGCTCGAGGCCGTCCGCAAAAGGCCCGGCATGTACATCGGCTCCACCGGCGAGCGCGGTCTGCACCACCTGATCCAGGAGGTCGTGGACAACTCGGTCGACGAGGCGATGGCCGGGTACGCCACGAAGATCGTGGTCACCCTGCTGGCCGACGGCGGGGTCCGGGTCGTCGACGACGGCCGCGGCATCCCGGTCGAGATGCACCCGGTGCACAACAAGCCGACCATCGAGATCGTGCTGACCCAGCTGCACGCTGGCGGAAAGTTCGACAGCGACAGCTACGCGGTGTCCGGTGGCCTCCACGGCGTGGGTGTCTCCGTGGTGAACGCGCTGTCCACGAAGCTCGACATCGAGGTGATCCGCGACGGCAAGGTCTGGCGCCAGCAGTACCTGCACTCCGTGCCGGGTCCGCTCACCGAGCACGGCGAGACCGAGGACACCGGCACGACGGTCACCTTCTGGGCCGACGGCAGCATCTTCGAGACGACCACGTACAACGCGGAGACGATCGCGCGCAGGCTCCAGGAGATGGCGTTCCTCAACAAGGGCCTCACCATCACGCTGCGGGACGAGCGGGTGTCCGATGAGGACACCGAGGCCGACGCCGAGGGCAAGACGGCGCGGGTCAAGGAACGCACGTACCACTACCCGGGCGGGCTCGAGGACTTCGTCAAGCACATCAACCACGCCCGCGAGGCGATCCACAACAGCGTGATCTCCTTCGAGGCCAAGGGTGACGGTCTCGAGGTCGAGGTCGCGATGCAGTGGAACACCGGCTACAGCGAGTCCGTGTACACGTTCGCCAACACCATCAACACGGCCGAGGGCGGCACTCACGAGGAGGGCTTCCGCGCCGCGCTCACCCGCGTGGTCAACGTGTACGCGCGCGAGAAGAAGCTGCTCAAGGAGAAGGACGTCAACCTCACCGGCGACGACGTGCGTGAGGGCCTCGCCGCGATCATCTCGATCAAGCTGGCGGAGCCGCAGTTCGAGGGCCAGACCAAGCAGAAGCTCGGCAACACGGAGGCGAAGACCTTCGTGCAGACCACGTGCAACGAGATGCTCGCCGACTGGTTCGAGCGCAACCCGGCGGACGCGCGGACGATCGTCACGAAGTCGGTCTCCTCGGCGCAGGCCCGGATCGCGGCCCGCAAGGCCAAGGAACTGGTGCGCCGCAAGGGCGCGCTCGACATCGGCGGCCTGCCCGGCAAGCTCAAGGACTGCCGCTCGACCAACCCGGAGGAGTGCGAGCTCTACATCGTCGAGGGCGACTCCGCGGGCGGCTCGGCCAAGGAGGGCCGGGAGTCGATGTACCAGGCCATCCTGCCGATCCGCGGCAAGATCATCAACGTGGAGAAGGCACGCATCGACCGGGTGCTCAAGAACACCGAGGTGCAGAGCCTCATCACCGCACTCGGCACGGGCATCCAGGAGGACTTCGACCTCTCGAAGCTGCGCTACCACAAGATCATGCTGATGGCCGACGCCGACGTGGACGGCCAGCACATCACCACGCTGCTGCTCACCTTCCTGTTCCGGTTCATGCGGCCGCTGATCGAGCACGGGCACGTGTTCCTCACCCAGCCGCCGCTCTACAAGATCAAGTGGCAGCGCATCGAGCCCGAGTTCGCCTACTCCGACCGTGAGCGGGACGGCCTCATCAAGGCGGGGGTCGAGGCCGGCAAGAAGATCAACAAGGACGACGGCATCCAGCGGTACAAGGGTCTCGGCGAGATGAACGCCGACGAGCTGTGGGAGACCACGATGGACCCCGCCCACCGCCTGCTGCTCCAGGTGACCCTCGACGACGCCGCCACCGCGGACGAGCTGTTCAGCGTCCTGATGGGCGAGGACGTCGAGGCCCGCCGGTCGTTCATCACTCGCAACGCCAAGGACGTGCGCTTCCTGGACGTGTAATGCGTCCAGGTTTGCACCGAACGGCTTAGCGGGCCCTGCACCATGGTTCTGACCAGCGCAGATAGACTGTATTGGTTACCAGCGAGTTGTTCATCGCGCTGGGCTGCGGAAGGAAGCTTCACGTCGTGACGGAAACAACCGTGCCGCCAGCGGGTGACCGGATCGAGCCGGTCGACATCCAGCAGGAGATGCAGCGCTCCTACATCGACTACGCGATGAGCGTCATCGTGAGCCGAGCGCTGCCGGATGTCCGGGACGGCCTCAAGCCGGTACACCGCCGCGTTCTCTACTCGATGTACGACACGGGCCTGCGCCCCGAACGCAGCCACGTCAAGTGCTCGCGCATCGTCGGCGACGTCATGGGCAACTACCACCCGCACGGTGACTCGGCGATCTACGACGCGCTGGTCCGCCTCGCCCAGCCGTGGTCGCTGCGATACCCGCTCATCGACGGTCAGGGCAACTTCGGCTCGCCGGGCAACGACCCGCAGGCCGCCATGCGGTACACCGAAGCCCGCATGACCCCACTCGCCATGGCGATGCTGCAGGACATCAACGAGGAGACCGTCGACTTCTCGGACAACTACGACGGCAAGACCCAGGAACCCGACGTCCTGCCATCGCGCATCCCCAACCTGCTGGTCAACGGCAGTGGCGGCATCGCCGTCGGCATGGCCACCAACATCCCGCCGCACAACCTGCGGGAGGTCGCCGACGGCGTCATCTGGGCGCTGGAGAACTGGGAGGCCTCCGACGACGAGACCCTCGCCGCGATGATGACGCGGATCAAGGGCCCGGACTTCCCGACGCACGCCCTCATCCTGGGCACCCAGGGCATCGAGGACTGCTACCGCACCGGCCGCGGCTCGATCCGGATGCGCTCGGTGGTCGAGGTCGACGAGGACGCCAAGGGACGCACCATCCTCGTCGTCACCGAACTGCCCTACCAGGTCAACCCGGACAACCTCATCGAGAACATCGCGCAGCTCGTCCGCGACGGCAAGGTCACCGGCATCTCCGAAGTGGCCGACGAGTCCAACAAGCGCAACGGCATGCGGATCGTGATCACGCTCAAGCGGGACGCGGTCGCCAAGGTCGTGCTCAACAACCTCTACAAGCACACCCAGCTCCAGCACAACTTCGGCGTCAACATGCTGGCCCTGGTCGACGGCGTGCCGCGCACGCTGCGGCTCGACCAGATGATCCGGCACTACGTCAAGCACCAGGTCGAGGTCATCGTCCGGCGCACCCGGTTCCGGCTGCGCAAGGCCGAGGAGCGGGCCCACATCCTGCGCGGCTACGTCAAGGCGCTCGACGCGCTGGACGAGGTCATCGCGCTGATCCGCCGCTCGCCCACGGTCGACGAGGCCCGCACCGGCCTCATGGCGCTGCTCGACGTCGACGAGATCCAGGCCACCGCAATCCTCGAGATGCAGCTGCGCCGGCTGGCCGCCCTGGAGCGCCAGAAGATCATCGACGAGCTGGGCGAGATCGAGACCTACATCGCCGACCTGCAGGACATCCTGGCCAACCCGGATCGGCAGCGCACGATCGTCCGCGACGAGCTCACCGAGATCGTCGAGAAGCACGGCGACGACCGGCGCACCAAGATCATCCCGTTCGACGGCGACGTGTCGGTCGAGGACCTGATCGCGGTGGAGGACGTGGTCGTCACGATCACCCGCACCGGCTACGCCAAGCGCACCAAGACCGACCTCTACCGCGCGCAGAAGCGGGGCGGCAAGGGCGTGCAGGGCGCGGGCCTCAAGCAGGACGACATCGTGGCGCACTTCTTCGTGTGCTCCACCCACGACTGGATCCTGTTCTTCACCAACAAGGGCCGGGTCTACCGGGCCAAGGCCTACGAGCTGCCGGAGGCCAACCGCAACGCGCGCGGCCAGCACGTGGCGAACCTGCTGGCGTTCCAGCCGGACGAGACCATCGCCCAGGTCATCCAGATCAAGGACTACGAGGTGGCGCCGTACCTGGTGCTCGCCACCAAGAGCGGCCTGGTCAAGAAGAGCAAGCTGTCCGACTTCGACAGCAACCGCGCGGGCGGCCTCATCGGCATCAACCTGCGCGACGAGGACGAACTCGTCGGCGCGGTGCTGTGCGCGGCCGAGGACGACCTGCTGCTGGTGTCCGCCGGCGGTCAGTCCATCCGGTTCCAGGCCTCGGACGAGGCGCTGCGGCCGATGGGCCGGGCCACGTCGGGCGTGCTGGGCATGCGGTTCAACTCCGGTGACGAGCTGCTCACCGTCGGTGTGGTCCGCGAGGGCACCTTCGTCCTGGTGGCCACGGACGGCGGGTACGGCAAGCGCACGCCGATCGAGGACTACTCGGTGCAGGGTCGCGGCGGCAAGGGCGTGCTCACCATTCAGCACGACTCGAGGCGTGGCAGGCTGGTGGGAGCGCTCATCGTCGACGTCGACGACGAGCTGTACGCCATCACCTCGTCGGGCGGGGTCATCCGGACCACCGCGCGCGAGGTGCGCAGGGCCGGCCGGCAGACGAAGGGAGTGCGGTTGATGAACCTGGGCGACGGCACCACCCTGGTCGCGGTCGCACGCAGCGCCGAGGACAACGGTGCGGTCGAGAACGGTGCGGTCGACAATGGTGGCGAAGACAACGACACCACCCTCAGCGGCGTCATAGACAACGGCAGCACCGACGACTCCGTCGAGGACGTTGTCGAAGGCATCATCGAAGGCACGGTTGACGACGTCGAGGTCGAGCCGGCTCCCGAGCCGACCGGCAACGGCCAGCAGCCAGAAGATCCACCGCAGTAAGCCGCGAGACACGTAGGGGATCCTCGTGACACCACCTGACAAGTCCGGAAGCACTGGCCAGAACAGCGACGCGGACCGAACGTCCGTCGTCGCCACCGACGGCCAGGCTCCGGTCGAGCCGGCCGGTGCGAGCCACGAGGGCAACGGGCGGTCGGCCGACGAGCCCACCGCCCGCGTGGCCACCTCGGAGGACATGGAGCTCGGCCACGGCACCCCACCCCCGTGGCAGCGGGTGACGAGTGACACGCACACCACGGTGCCGTCGTCCGGGCCGGCCGCCCAGCCGGCCCAGCCCCGCACGCCGCCGCCCCCGAGCACGCCCCCGCACGGGGAGAGCACGGTGTCGATCGAACGCCCGGTCGTCACCGGCGCGGCCGCGGCCCGCCTGTTCTCCGACGGTCTGCCCACCGCGGCCACCATGCCGGCTCCGGGCAGCGGCATGCCCCACGGCGGCGCCATCCCGCCCACCGGCTCGGCCCGCACCACGGTCCACCTGGAGAACTCCGGCCCGTCCACGGGCCCCCTCCGCGTGGGCGCCGCGGCGACGCCGAGCGCGCTGCGCCGTCCCGGCCGCGGTCCCCGGCGGGCCAACCTGCAGATCAAGCGCTTCGACCCGTGGTCGGTCCTCAAGCTGTCACTGGTGCTCGGCGTCGCGTTGTTCTTCGTCTGGCTGGTCGCGGTCGGTGTGCTCTACGCGGTTCTGGACGGCATGGGCGTGTGGGACAAGCTGAACGGCATCTCGAGCGAGATCCTCCAGCCCACCCAGGACGCGGGCGGTCAGCCCCTCATCAGCGCGGGCCGGGTCTTCGGCGTCGCGGCCATCATCGGCGCGGTCAACATCGTGCTGTTCAGCGCGTTGTCCACGGTGGGCGCGTTCATCTACAACGTGTCCGCGGACCTCGCGGGCGGCCTCGAGGTCACCCTGGCCGAGCGTGAATGAGGGCGGATACCGGTTTGGGTCGACGAGTAGCCTTGCGATAGTCTTCAACGCGCTGGTGAGGGCCTATAGCTCAGACGGTTAGAGCGCTTCGCTGATAACGAAGAAGTCGGAGGTTCAAGTCCTCCTAGGCCCACCAGATCAGGCCCTGTCCGCCCAGGTGGACGGGGCCTCATCTGTGAGAGCCTTCGCGCCCGACGGCGCGTGAGGCGCTTGTGGCAGACTTGTGACCACTCGCTGCGGGATGAGCAGGGGTCGCAGCAAGGTCATACGTGGTGGTTTTGCCGAAGGAGGCAATGGACGTGAAGAAGCTTCTCGCTCTGGTGGCTGTGGCCGGTGGCGTGCTGTTCGTGGTGCGTCGCAACAAGTCGGCCAAGGCGCAGGACGACCTGTGGCGCGAGGCGACCGCACCGGCCGCGGGCACGAACAACGCCAAGAAGGCCTGACAGCCGAAGCGCTGACACACGGCGGCAAAGCCGCCCACACCGGCGCGACCACAGGCCGCGCCGGCCCTGGGGACGTAGCTCAATTGGCAGAGCACTGCCTTTGCAAGGCAGGGGTTAGGGGTTCGATTCCCCTCGTCTCCACGAAGATGACCGCGGGTCAGCGATGCCGTGCCCACATCAAGATCGTCCTGGGGCCACATTCCGTGCGGTCGAGGCGGTCGGCGATCTCGTCGAGCCGGTCGGGGACAGGTGGCCGAGCATCTGCCCACTCACCGACCGGGATTCGGCCGGCCTCCCGTGCTGGGTAGGAGCCGGACTGGAGGTCGTGCCCGACCATCGTCGCGAGCCGTCCGGCGTCGACCTTGCGGGTGAAGCTCTCCTTGCGCCGCCACTGCGATCGGATCGCTGAGCGCGGACCGGAGGTCATGCCCAGCTGGGTACCGGCAGGATGGGTGGCGTGACCGACGACGTGTGGGCGAACCTGACGGATCGATTCGTCGAGGGCGCGTACGCGACGGTGAAGGGTCGGGTGCGCACGTACGTCCTGCACCACCACCTGATGGATCACCTGCCGCCGCCACCGGCGGCCGTGCTCGACGTGGGTGGGGGCGCCGGACACCAGTCGTTTCCGCTGGCCCGCCTGGGCTATGAGGTTGTCCTGCTCGACTCGTCCGAGGGGATGCTTTCTGCCGCAGAGCAGCGCCTGGCCGCAGAGTCGGCCGACGTTCGCAAGCGTGTCCGGCTGGTGCTGGGACGCGGCGAGGACGCGCCCTCGCTCACGCAGGGCCGACGATTTGCCGCCGTGCTGTGTCACGGCGTGCTGATGTATCTGCCGGAGCCCGCCTCGATGATCGAGTCGCTAAGCGCGTGCACCGCCGCGGACGGCGTCGTGTCGGTGATGGCGCTCAACGCGGCGACCCTGGCCGTCCGTCCCGCGCTGGAGCATCGGTGGAACGACGCGCAGGCCGCCTTCCACGCCCGGAGCGAGCGCGGAGTGTTGGGTCTGGACACGCGTGCCGACACCGTCGAGGAACTCTCCAGTACGTTCGCCGATCACGGAGTTCGCCCACTGGCCTGGTATGGCGTGTGGCTGTTCACCGACTGGCTGACCCTCGACGCCGACGAGGATGAGCTGACCACGATCGCCGAGGTAGAACTCGAAGCCAGCCGACGTGATCCCTACCGACACCTCAGCCGGGTGTTCCACCTCGTAGGACGCAGGTGAGTCGATGCGCCGGCCGGCCTCAGTGCGCCTCGCGGGTGTCGCCTCGGGGATTGGGCTGCGGTGGTCGGGAAGTGGCCGTGTGATTGACTTCCGGACCTATGAAACGCGCCCTGTTCCTCGGTCCCCTGCTGATCGTGCTCGCCGCGTGCAACTCCCAGACCGCCGCGGACGATCCGACCGTGATCACCCCGGACAACAACCAGTCGACCAGTGCCGCGCCGCCTGCCGCGGACGTTCCGGCCGCACCTGAGCCGAGTGCCGACGGGCCGTGCCCCTACCTCGACAAGACGTTCGTCGAGGACACCAACGGGCAGCACGTCGGCAACGTCAAGATCTCCGCCGACCAGCCGCCGGCCTGCTTCTTCTACCGGCCCGACGGCGGGGTCCAGCTGACCGTCCGCGTCTACACCGGGGACGCCGCCACCGCGAAGGCGCTCGTCGACCAGGCCGCGCCCATCGACACCTCGAACCCCGCCCAGCTTGCCGGTGGGTGGGCCGGGGGCGCGCAGCCGACCGACCAGGGTGCGGTCTACGCCGTCGCGAAGGAAAAGGACGCCGTGGTCGTGACCACCAACCAGGAGCAGACGATCAAGGCCAAGGTCGTCGCGCAGGAAGCGATCTCGAAGCTCGGCCTGTAGCCGGGGACGCGGACACAGCTCGGCCCGCCAAGGAACGAACCTTGGCGGGCCGAAACCTGGCATCTCAGCCTTGCTTGGTCGACGACTTCCCAGCCGGCTGACCGTTGCGCTGGCCGTTGGCCTCCGCCGAGGACGACGGAGCCGACTCGTCCGCGTCCGCGTCGGTCGCCCGCTGCCGGGGCTCGGGAACCGGGGTGGGCTCCTGAGCGGCCGTCTTGCCGCGCACCACGTACGCGACACCGGCCGCGGCAACGACCAGCAGCATCACCTTCGGCCACCGGCGACGCTTGGGCGCGTCGGCCAGCTTCAGCGCTGCCGCCTCCTGCTTGGCCCGCGTCTTCAGCTTGGCCACATCGGCCTTGAACGACGCCTTCAGCTGCTTGGCGTCCTTCCGGGCCTGCTTGGCCGACTTCACCGCCCGCTTGGCCGGCTTGCTCTTCTTGGCGTCCTTGCGGGCCTGCTTGGCCGCCTTCGCCAGCTCCTTGCGGGTGACCTTGGCCTTGCGCGCCAACTTCTTACGCGCCCGCCGGGTGGTCTTGACGACCTCCTGGCGCGCGACCTCGGCACTCTCAGCCAGTGCCACGGCCAGCTGCTGGGGGGCGACACCGCGCTCCGTCAGCTTCCGATCCGCGGCATGAGCGGCCTTCGTCGTGGCGTCCGCACTCGCTTGACCAGCGCGTTTGGCACTACGACGCACCGCGAGCCAGCCGGAGCCGACGGCCTTGCCGACCGTCTCTCCGGCCCGGTTCATGGCCTTCACATCGTCCATAGTGTGCTCCAGGGTGGCTTTATCTGACAGTTACCATCCTGCCCCTTCCCGACCGATCTCGCTGTGGATGGCACGATGACCGGGTGGCAGACAGCAATGGATCCCTCGTTGGAGTGAAGGTAACGGCCATCCTGCATACGTCGCAGGGTGACATCCGAGTCAACCTCTTCCCTGATCACGCGCCCAAGACCGTCGCGAACTTCGTCGGCCTGGCGGACGGCACCAAGGACTACTCGGGCCGCAACGCCAAAGGCACCACCTCCGGTCCGTTCTACGACGGCATGATCTTCCACCGGGTGATCGACGGTTTCATGATCCAGACCGGTGACCCCACCGGTACCGGCCGCGGCGGCCCCGGCTACGAGTTCGCTGATGAGTTCCACCCGGAGCTCCAGTTCAACCGCCCATACCTGCTGGGCATGGCCAACCCCGGCGTGCGCGACAGCAACGGCTCGCAGTTCTTCGTCACGGTCGCACCGACGACCTGGCTGAACTTCAAGCACACGATCTTCGGCGAGGTCGCCGACCAGGAGTCACGCAACGTCGTCGACGCCATCGGGAACACGCGGACCGGGCCGAACGACAAGCCCGTCCAGGACATCGTCGTGGAGCGGGTCACCGTCGAGCGTTCCGAGGGCTGAGTGTCGGTCAACCGGCAGCAGGACCTCCCGGGCTGCGTCCGACATCCGGACCGGCCGACCGGGCTCCGCTGCGTGCGCTGCGACCGGCCGGCCTGCCCGGACTGCATGCGGGAGGCGTCGGTCGGCTACCAGTGCGTCGACTGCGTGAACGAGGGCGCCAAGGCGGTCCGCACGCCGCGCACGATCGGCGGCGCGCGGGCCACCCGGTCCCGCAAGCTCACGGTCGTACCGACGCTGATCGCGGTCAACGTGGCCGCGTTCGCGCTGACCGCGATCCAGGCGGGGAGCATCGTCGAGAACAACCGCTCGACGATCTTCCAGGACGGCACGCTCGTGCCCGCGTTCGTCTCCGCCGGCGAGTGGTGGCGCCTGATCACCTCGGGCTTCCTGCACTTCGGCAACTACGGCGGCTACGGGCCGGTGCACCTGCTGTTCAACATGTTCGCGTTGTGGGTCATCGGCCGGGACCTCGAGGTCGCGCTGGGCCGGGGCCGGTTCCTCGCGGTGTACCTGCTGGCGCTGCTCGGCGGGTCGACGGCGGTGATGCTCTTCGGTGGCGCGGGCAGCGGCGTGGCCGGGGCGTCCGGCGCGGTCTACGGCCTCTTCGGCGGCATCGCCGTGGTCGTGTTCAAGGCCAAGCTGAACCCCGCGCCGGTGCTCTCGCTGATCGCGATCAACGTCTTCCTCAGCGTCGCGCTGCCCGGAATCTCCTTGCTCGGGCACATCGGCGGGCTCGTCGCGGGCGCACTCGCGACGGTCGCCATGGTCTACGCGCCGGCGCAGCGGCGGACCCAGTTCCAGCTCGGCGCGTGCGCCGCGCTCGCGCTGGTCATGATCGTGGCCGTCGCGGTGCGTGGCGCGGCCATGGACTGCACGGTCTCCGACGGCCTCTACTACCTCTGCGCCGGCGCCTAGGACACGGCTGGCGGACCCCGGCCGCGCTCGGCCATGATCCGCCGGGCGCGACCTAGGTCCGCAGCTCCAGCAGCGCGTCCACGACGTCCTCCGGGTCCGTCCCGAGGTCCAGCCGGCCCAGCACGACCAGGGCCGGCTCCTCGGCGTTGTCCGCGTCGAACTCGACGGTGGCGACGTCGCGGCCGAGCCGGCGGGTGCGCACCAGCCGGACGTTCACCTCGGCCCACGTCCAGGTGCGGCTGCCGGTGAGCCCGCGCACGGTGACGCCCCGCGGGTCGGCGGCCAGGCGCGGCCTTACCACGACACCGAACAGTCCCGCCAGCGCGAGGACGAGCGCGGCCGCGGTGAGCAGCACCCGACCGGGTGGGTCATCGGTGAACACCGCGAACAGGGCCGCGGCGACCGCCAGCGCCCATGCCAGGGCGGCCAACTCGATCTTCGGCGCCCAGGTTCGGGCGGTCGGTGAGGACAACGACGTCACGCTCCGGATCCGGGAACTTGAGTTATCCACAGCGGTTATCCACACTGGGGATGACTTACACCCGTGTGGTTCAGTAACGCTGCGCTGAACGGGTGTATCCGAGTGAAACGTGTATCGCCGACGTGCGCGTCAGCGCCACCGCATCGTCATCAGCAGGCCGCCGATCATCAGCGCGAACCCGACCGCGAAGTTCCAGTTGCCGAGGTCCTTCATGAACGGGATGCTGTCCCCGCCGATGTAGTTGACCACGAGCCAGGCCAGTCCCAGCACCATCACGCCGAGCATGATGCCGACATATATGGGGTGCGACGGCCCCGCCGCCTTGACCTTCACCGGCGTGCGGCGGTCGGCGGGCGGGGTGTAGACCGCCTTCTTACGGACCTTGGACTTGGGCATGGCCGTCCTCACCTGACGTGTAACTTTGGTGGCAACCGCGTTCTGTCGAACACCACCACTGTGCAACACGTTAACGTAGCCGAGTAGGTCGGCGAACCAACAGGTCGGGGACCGAAAGGAGCGCGCGCGTGGGCACTGTGCAGCACCTTGGTCCCGGCGCCGGTCGTATCTCGGGTGATCTCGGCGATCTGGTTCCGTCCCCGAGGCCCCGTCCGCGAGGGCCCGACCAGGAGCCCGACAAGGTCCGGAACGTCATCCGCGGCGTCGGCGAGGCGCTCATCACGCTCGGCGTGGTCGTCCTCCTGTTCGTGATCTACGAGGTCTACTGGACCGACCTGGTCTCCGCCGGCAAGCAGCGCGACGCCACCACGGCCCTGGACAACCGGTGGCACGACAAGAAGACCGCGGACGCGGGGCGCAAGGACCACTTCCAGGGCCTCGGCGAGGGCGACGGCTTCGCCAAGATCTACATCCCCTCCTTCGGCGCCGACTTCCACTTCACGGTCGTCGAGGGCACCTCCACGGCCAGCCTCGAGGTCGGCCCCGGTCACTACACCGACACCGCCTACCCGGGCCAGCCGGGCAACTTCTCCGTCGCCGGGCACCGGGTCGGCAAGGGTGCGCCGTTCAACGACATCAACCTGATCCAGTCGTGCGACGCGATCGTCGTCGAGACCCAGTACAGCTGGTTCGTCTACCGGATGCTGCCGCTCGCCGAGGAGAAGGCGGGCTGGGCCCAGGGCAAGGGCACCGACCCGAAGTGCAAGGACGTCGCCCCGCTGGGCGGCCCCTACGCCCAGCTCATCGGCCAGGAGATCGTGCTGCCCACCAACGGCGGCGTCATCGCCCCCATCCCGCACCAGCCGGACGGCACTCGCCCGAGCCAGGGCGAGATGGCCTCGCTGCTCACGCTCACCACGTGCCACCCCCGCTTCTCGGACAAGGAGCGGCTGGTCGTCCACGCGGTGCTCACCCACGAGTGGCAGAAGGACCCGGCCAAGCCGGACGAGCGGCCCGCGGAGCTCAAGGAGATCGCCTGATGTACGCGTGGATCTGGCGCCACCTGCCCGGTCCGCCGGCCGTACGTGTCGGCGAGGCGGTACTGCTCGCGGTGGGTGTCATCGCACTGCTGATGTTCGTGGTCTTCCCGTGGCTCGAACCGTTGCTGCCCTTCAACAACGTCACCGCCCAGTAGCGAACTCCGGCCCGGTGGGCGGGAAGTAGGGTTGTCAGTCATGCGCGTGCTGGTGGTCGACAACTACGACAGCTTCGTCTACAACCTCGTCCAGTACCTCGCCCAGCTCGGCGCCGAGTGCGTCGTGCGGCGCAACGACGACCCCGCGCTCACCGCGCCCGACGCGCTGGCCGGGTTCGGCGGCGTGCTGATCAGCCCGGGGCCGAGTACGCCGGAGCGGGCGGGCGCGAGTGTCGAGGTGGTCAAGCGCTGCGCGGCCGCGTCGGTGCCGGTGTTCGGGGTCTGTCTCGGGCACCAGGCCATCGGCGTGGCGTGGGGGGCGACCGTGGATCGCGCGCCGGAGCTGTTGCACGGCAAGACAAGCGTGGTCCACCACGAGGGCGCCGGCGTGCTGGCCGGGCAGCCGAGCCCGTTCACCGCCACCCGGTACCACTCGCTGACCGTCCTGCCGGAGACCATCCCGGCCGACTTCGAGGTCACCGGGCGCACCGAGAGCGGTGTGGTGATGGCGATGCGCCACCGCGCGCTGCCGGTGGAGGGCGTCCAGTTCCACCCGGAGTCGGTCCTCACCGAGGGCGGCCACCGCATGCTGGCCAACTGGCTCGCCGCCTGCGGTCACGTCGTGCCGGAGGTCCGGGTGGCCGAGCTGACGGCCCAGATGCGCACGCTCGCGGACGCCGCCTCGACCCTGTGAGTCAGGCCGGCGGGATGTCGGGCACCGTGCCGTCGACGATCGCCGCCGCCAGGGACGCGCCGATCGCGGGGGCGTGCTTGAAGAGGTTGTCGCCCCAGACCGCGGTGACCGGACCCGCGTTCGCCACGTGGATGCCGTCGCCGAGGCCCGGCGGGACGTCGCAGTAGACCTCCTCGACGATCTCGTCCTCGACGCCGACCAGGACCTCGCGCACGTACGCCCGCACGAGGTCCCGCGACCGCGCGGTGACCGCCGCCCGGCCCCGCTCCCACGCCGCGTCCGCCGGCGGCAGCGCCGCGCCGACCGACCAGCGGCCGGCGCCGGAGAGCTGCTGGTAGGTCGTGAAGCCGGGCCGCCAGGACTCCGTGCGGTCCATCCAGCACGGCGGCGTGAGCTCGGGGTCCCGCAGCGGGAACGTGAACCGCACGTGGTGCGCCAGCGCCGTCGGCACGTAGACGCCCACCTGCGAGGCCAGCTGCCACGTCCCGCGCCCGGCGGCCACCACGACCCGGTCGACCTCGATCGAGCTGGCCGACGTGGACAGCGTCACGATGTCGCCGGGGGACACGGCCAGCCGGTGCACGTACCCGGGCCGCAGCGCCGGGGCGACCGCCGCCTGCAGGAACGCGGACACGGCCGGCACGTCGATGACCCCGCCGGCCGGGTCGACCAGGACCGGGCCGGGGAGTGTCGGCACCGGCAGGCCCAGGCCCTCGGTGTCGTCGGCCAGTGAGTGCGCGACGTCGGCGGCGGCCATCGCGGCCGACCAGTCGCGGGCCGGCGGTCCGGTGAGGACCGCGCCCTCGGTGCCGACCAGTGGCGCGCCGGCCCGGTCGGACCACTCCGCCCACAGCTTCCGCGCGGTGGCCGCGTAGGCCACCAGACCCGGGTCCGCGTGCGCCAGGCGGAAGATCCGCGAGCTGCCTGCCGACCGGGCCGCCATCGGCACGTCGGCCTCGAGGCACACGACCTCGGCACCACGCCGGTGCAGCGCGTCCGCGGTCGCCAGACCGATCACCCCGGCACCGACGACCGCGATCCGCATCCGGTCGGCCTCAGCCACCGCTGCCGAGTGAGGTGGCGATGATGATGCCGATGGTCTGGTTCTTGTCGAACGGCTGACCCTCGCCGATCTCCTGGTCGATGATCTTCTGGAACTCGGCCGGGTTGGTGGTCTGGCCGTCCCTGACGTTGAAGTTGCCCGTCCAGCCCATGCTGCGCAGCCGGCTCTCGGCCTCCTGCTGGGTGAGGCCCTGCAGGTTCACCATCGTGAGCTTGGTCTGGTCACCCTTGGACACGCTGAGCGTGATCGTGCTTCCCGGCGGCTGGGTGCCGTCCTTGGGGCTCTGGTCCACCACCGTGCCGGCCGGCTTGTCCGAGGACACCTCGTTGACCTGCACCTTGAACCCGAGGTTCTCCAGGTTGGTCCGCGCGGTGTTGACGTCCTGGCCGACGAGGTTCGGCACCGACACCGTCTGCTGCGCCTTGCCGACGGTGAGCTTCACCGCGGTGCCCTTGGACACCGGGGTGTTCGGGACCGGGTCCTGGCTGATGACCTTGCCGACGTCCGCCTCGTCCTGGACCTCCTCGGTGGCCTGGTCCGGCGCCACCGACAGCCCCTGCTGCTCGAGCAGCTGCTTCGCCTCCTCGGGGGTCCGCCCGGTGACGTCCGGGACCTGGACCTTCTCCGGGGGCGCGCCGACCAGCAGGGTGAGCAGGTCGGACTTGTTCATCTTGGTGTTGGGCTTGGGGTTCGAGTCGATGACCTTGCCGACGCTGTCCGGACCGCACGGCCCGTTCTGGCCCTGCGGCGTCGGCTGGCACGGCACGTTCTGCAGCGCCACGTCGAAGCCCTGGTCGGTGAGCGTGCGCTGGGCGTCGTCGGCGAGCCGGCCGACGACGTTGGGCACGGTGACCTCGGTGGACACCGGCTTGTCGCTGAACACGCTGGACATCAGCCACGCGATGAACCCGATGAGGGCGAGCGCGAGCACCGAGACGAGGGCGATGATCCAGCCCTTCTTCCGTCGGCGCCGGCGCTCCTCCTCCTCGTCCTCGTACGGGTCGTAGTCGTCGTAGTCGTTGGCGAGCGACTGCGGGCGGTGCCGGCCACGCGCCGGCTCCATCGGGGGCCGGCCCTGCGCCAGGATCGTGGTGCGGTCGTCGTCGGTCATCACCATCGGCGCGAGCGGCCGCTGGTTGGACAGCACCCGGACCAGGTCGGTGCGCATCTCCGCGGCCGACTGGTAGCGGTTGGGCGCGCCCTTCGACATGGCCTTCAGCACGATGGCGTCCAACGCGGGCGAGACCCGCCCGTTGAGCGCCGACGGCGGCTTCGGGTCCTCCCGGACGTGCTGGTAGGCCACCGCGACCGGGGAGTCACCGGTGAACGGCGGCTCGCCGGTGAGCAGCTCGAACAGCACGCAGCCGGCGGCGTAGACGTCGCTGCGCGCGTCCACCGCCTCCCCGCGGGCCTGCTCGGGCGAGAGGTACTGGGCGGTGCCGATCACCGCGGCGGTCTGGGTGACAGCGACCTGGCCGTCGGCGACCGCGCGGGCGATGCCGAAGTCCATCACCTTGACCGCACCGGTCTTGGTGATCATCACGTTGGCGGGCTTGACGTCCCGGTGCACGATGCCGTGCCGGTGGGAGAAGTCCAGCGCCGCGCAGACGTCGGCCATGATCTCCATCGCGCGCTGACCGGGGAGCGGGCCCTCGGTCTTCACGATGTCGCGCAGCGTCCGCCCGTCCACGTACTCCATGACGATGTAGGGCAGCGGGCCGTTCTCGGTCCTGGTCTCGCCGGTGTCGTACACGGCGACGATCGCCGGATGGTTCAGCGCGGCGGCGTTCTGCGCCTCCCGACGGAACCGCTCCTGGAACTGCGGGTCGCGCGCGAGGTCGGCGCGCAGCACCTTCACGGCGACGTCCCGGCCGAGGCGGACGTCGCGACCCTTGTGCACCTCGGACATGCCGCCGTAGCCGAGCACCTCGCCCAGCTCGTACCGATTGGAGAGCAGTCTCGGAGTGGTCATCGGTATGTCGTCTCGATCCTCGTCTGCGAATGTGCGGCGCGTGCGCCAATCATGCCCGACTCGTGCTCCGGACTACGGGGATTCATCGTGGAGGTCCCTCGTCTTCGTTGCAGTAAATCGGAACCTCCGTACCAACGAGCAACGGCCGGTCCGCGTCGACCTTGACGACCGTGCACTTGGTCAGATCCTGCGGTGTCTGACCGTTCTGGGCCAGCACCACCGGGACGAGACCGGCTCGTTCCAGGCTGTCGGCCGCGTAGGACGCGGGACGGCCGAGGTACTTGCCGTCGTCCACGTCGACGAACCGGCCCGGGGTGCTCGGATCCGCCGCACCGTGGCTCGGCATCGGCGTGTTCCCGGGCTCGGCACCAGTGCCGGCACCATTGTGCTCACTGCCCGCCGGGATCGACGACTCCGGTCCCGCTCGGCCACCGGTGTCGCGTTCCCCGCCGAGCAACGCGGCGAGCCCGAAACCCGCCAACGTCAGCAACACCACCGCGAGGATAACGAGCAACACCCACATCGCGGTCCTGTTGCGCCGCGGTGGCGGGAGGGGGCCCAGCGGGAACGAGCCGGTGCCCGGCGCCTGGTGCGGCGGCCCCGACGGCGGGCCGACCGGCAGCAGCGCCGGGTTGCTCGCGCTCGGCGGCCCGTGCTGGGCCGGGGCGAGCGCCCGGCTGGCCGGCGCCGGCAGCGGGTGCCCGGTCCGCACCGCGGCCACCGCGGCCGCGAACTCGCCGCCGCTGCCGTAGCGCTGCGCCGGGTCCTTCACCAGCGTCGCCTCGACGACCGCGCGCGCGTGCGGCGGGATGTCCGGCGGCAGCGGCGGTGGCATGTCCCGGATGTGCATCATCGCGACGGTGACCGCGTTCTCGGACAGGAACGGCCGGTGCCCCGCCAGGCACTCGTAGCCGACGACGGCGAGGGAGTAGACGTCGCTCGCCGGCTCGGCCTCGTGCCCGAGCGCCTGCTCCGGCGCGATGTAGTGGGCGGTGCCCATGACCATGCCGGAGCGGGTGACCGGGGCGGCGTCGGCGGCCTTCGCGATGCCGAAGTCGGTGAGCTTCACGACGATCCGGCCGTCCGGGGTCGGGGTGACCATGATGTTGCCGGGCTTGACATCGCGGTGGACGTACCCGCGCTCGTGCGCCGCCTGCAGCGCGTTGCCGGCCTGCTCGAGGATCTCGAGCGTGCGGTCGGCGCTGATCCGCCGCTCCTTCGCCAGGATCGCCGCGAGAGGGTCGCCCTCGACCAGCTCCATCACGAGGTACGCGGTGTCCTTCGGCCCGTCGACGATCGACGCCGTCTCGCCGTAGTCGTGCACCGCGGCGATGCCGGGATGGTTGAGCGAGGCCGTCGTGCGGGCCTCGGTGCGGAACCGGTGCAGGAACTCGGCGTCGCCGCACAGCTCGGGCTTGAGCACCTTGATGGCCACCTGCCGGTCGAGCCGGGTGTCCGCCGCCTCCCAGACCTCGCCCATGCCGCCGACGGCGATCCGGCGCGAGAGCCGGTACCGCTCGGCGAGGAGCTGGCCTGACGTCAGCATGTGCTCAGTTCCCCCCGGCCAGAGCGGCGTCCATGGTGGCGCGTCCGATGGCGGCGGACAGCTTGCCGCCGGTGGCAGCTACATCCTTGCTTTCTACCACCACGGCCACGGCGACCTTCGGGTTGTCGGCCGGCGCGAACGCGACGTACCAGGCGAACGGCGGGGTGTTCTTGGGGTCGTTGCCGGTCTCGGCGGTGCCCGTCTTCGACGCGACGGTGAGGCCGGAGTGCTTGCCGCCACCGCCGGTGTGCTCCTCGGAGAGGATCATCATGTCGCGCAGCTGCTGGGCGCTGCCCGGCGAGATCGCGGTGGCGACCTCTTCCTTCTGGTAGTCGGAGATGACCGCGAGGTCCGGCGCGAGGATCTGCTTGACCAGCTGCGGGCGCATCCGGATGCCGCCGTTGGCGACGGTGCCCGCGATGACCGCGTTCTCCAGCGCGGTGAGCCGCACGTCCTTCTGGCCGATGCCGCTCTGGTACAGCGACGGCTTGTCGGCGATCTTGAGGCAGTTGCCGCCGGAGAGCGAGCCGATGCAGGAGGGGACCACCGACATCGGGATCGTGAGGTCGGTCTGGCCGATGCCGAACTTGGCCGCCTGCGCGGCCAGCTTCTGCTCGCCCTCCTGGGCGGCGAGCTGCGCGAACGCGGTGTTGCACGACAGCTGCAGCGCGGTCTGCATCGTGGCGGTCCGCCCCGGGCCGCAGGGGTGGCCGTTGTAGTTGCTCATGCAGCGGGTGCTGCCGTCGTTGGGGTTGCACGGGTCGCCGGTGATCACGTCGATGCCCGGCGAGGCGGTCAGCTGGGTGTTCTTGTCCTTGCCGTCCTCGAGCGCGGTCGACGCGGTGACCAGCTTGAACGTGGAGCCGGGGGTGTAGTTCTCCGAGATCGCCCGGTTGAGCATCGGCTTGGCCGGGTTGTTCTCGTCGCGATACTGGTTGTACGCCTTCTCCTGGTCGTCGCCGCCGTGCGCGGCGAGCCCGTTCGGGTCGAAGGACGGCGTGGACACCATCGCGAGGATCTGGCCGTCGTCCGGCTTGATCGCCACGACCGCGCCGGTGAAGCCGTTGGCGGTCATCGCGTCGTAGGCGGCCTTCTGGACCTTGGAGTTGACCGTGGTGACGATGTTGCCGCCACGCGGGTCCCGGCCGGTGATCAGGTCGGAGAGCCGGCGGACGAACAGCCGGTCGTCGGAGCCGTTGAGGATCTCGTCCTCGGCCCGCTCGAGGCCGGTCGCGCCGTAGCGGACCGAGTAGAAGCCGGTGATCGGCGCGTACATCGGGCCGTTCTGGTAGATCCGCTGGTAGCGCAGCCGGTCGTTGGTGGCCTTGACGTTGGCGATGATGACCTCGTCGGAGGTGATGATCCGGCCGCGCTGGCGGGCGTACTCCTCGAGCAGCACCCGCTGGTTGCGCGGGTCGTTGCGGTAGGCGTCGGCCTTCACGACCTGGATGTAGGTCGCGTTGGCGAGCAGCAGGGCGATCATCGCCAGCATGGCGAGACCCACGCGGCGCAGGGGAGTGTTCATGACGGACGCTCCACCATCACGGTATGGGCCTCGGCGATCGGGGCCTGCTGCACGGGCTTGGGCTTGGCCCCGGTCTGCGGCCGGCGGGCCGCGTCGGAGATGCGCAGCAGCAGAGCCACGAGCACGTAGTTGGCGAGCAGCGACGAGCCGCCGGCGGACAGGAACGGTGCGGTGATGCCGGTCATCGGGATGAGCTTGGTGACCCCGCCGACGACCACGAACACCTGCATGACCAAAGCGAACGACAGACCGCCACCGAGCAGCTTGCCGAACGTGTCGCGCACCGCGACGGCACTGCGCATCCCACGCATGGCCAGCAGCATGTAGATCAGCAGCAGCGCGGCCAGGCCGATGAAGCCCAGCTCCTCGCCGATGGCCGCGGTGATGAAGTCGCTGTTGGCGAGCGGCACCATGTCCGGGCGCCCCGCGCCCAGGCCCGTGCCGCCGACCCCGCCCGTGCCGAGGCCGAACAGGGACTGCGCGATCTGGTAGCCGCCCTTGTCGTAGTCGGCGAACGGGTCGAGCCAGTTCGCCACCCGGACCTGCACGTGGCCGAACAGCTGGTAGGCGAGCATGCAGCCGCCGATGAACAGGGCCAGCCCGACGCCGACCCAGATGGCCCGCTCGGTGGCCACGTAGAGCATCACCAGCACGGTGCCGAAGAACAGCAGCGAGGTGCCCAGGTCCTTCTCGGCGACCAGGACCATCACCGAGACGGCCCAGCAGAACAGGATGGGCCCGAGGTCACGGGCTCGCGGGAGGTCGATGCCGAGCACCCGCCGGCCGGCGGCCATGAAGAGGTCGCGCTTGGACACGAGGAAGGCCGCGAAGAAGATCAGCAGCAGGATCTTGGCGAACTCGCCGGGCTGGATCGACACCGGTCCGAGGCGCAGCCAGATCTTGGCGCCGTTGATCGTGGGGGCGATGACCCCGGGCAGCACCGCCGGCAGGGCCAGCAGGAACAGGCCCACCAGGCCGAAGGTGTAGCCGTAGCGGGTGAGCGTGCGGTGGTCCTTGATCACGTAGAGCACGACCAGGAACAGCACCAGCGCGATCGTGGTCCACAGGATCTGCTTGGGGACGGTGTTCTCGAACGCCGAGTTGGTGCGCAGGGCGCGCTCGGCCGTCGCCAGGTCGATCCGGTAGATCATCACCAGGCCGAGACCGTTCAACAAAGCGACGCACGGCAGGATCAGCGGATCCGCGTAGGGCGCCCACTTCCGCACCGCCGCATGCGCGACGCCGAAGAGCGCCAGGTAGGCGAGACCGTAGTAGACCAACCGGATCGTGAGCGTCTGCTCCTGGTTGGCCTCGACGAGCATCAGCGCGCCGGTGACGAGGCCGGCCGCGAACGCGAGCATCGCCAGTTCGGTACCGCGCCGGGTCGGAGCAGATCTGCCTGGCGTATCGCTGCCCTGTGCCAACATCGGCGCTGGCCCCGGCTGCGCCATCAGCCGCCGCCCTCGTCCCCGCGCGGCTGGCGGCAGTTGACCCCGGGCTCCGGCTCGGCCGGCCTGTCGGAGGTAGCTGTCGGGTTCTGGGTGGTCGTGCCGGGCGGCTTGCGGGCCGGCGGCCGCGTCGTGGACGCCGGCGGCGCGGCCTGACCCGCCTGCTGCTGCTGCTTGATCAGCGACTCACACGTCGGCAGCGGGTAGTTGGTGCGCAGGTCCTGGATGAACTGGCGGGCCTCGGGGATGTTGTCGAAGCTCTCCGTGCCCGAGCGCACCGCGTCCCGGCCGAGCTGGCGCAGGTCGTCGACGTAGAACCGGTCGCAGGTCTGCACGTTCGGGTCGCACGAGCCCTGCACCTGGTTGTTCAGCGAGATGCCGAAGATGCTCCCGCGGACGCCCTGGAAGATGGCGATCTCGCCGTCGTCGGCCTCGCCGACGAAGTACTGGTTGTTGACCACGGCCCACGTGGCGATGCCGCCGCCCGCGAGGATCAGCAGCACCACGAAGAGCAGCACGAACAGCCGGATCCGTTTGCGCCGCTTGGCCTTGGGGTCCGGCGGCGGCTCGGTGGGCTCGACCCGGACCGGCTCGATGCGCGGCGAGGTGATGGCACCCGCCCGGGAGGCGGGCGAGTCCGGCGGCGGCTGGTCGTCCAGCCCGTTGCCGGCGGCGCCGCCCACGATCGGGGCGTCCTCGCCGAAGTCGATGTCCACGACGTCGGCCACGATGACCGTGACGTTGTCCGGCCCGCCGCCCTTGAGCGCGAGCTCGATCAGCCGGTCGGCGCACGCCTGCGCGTCCGGGATCTTGATCGTGTCGGCCAGCGTCTCGTGCGTGACCACGCCGGACAGGCCGTCCGAGCACAGTAGGTACCGGTCGCCGGCGCGGGCCTCGCGGATGGTGAGGTTCGGCTCCACCTCGTGCCCGGTCAGCGCCTTGAGCAGCAGCGAGCGTTGCGGGTGGGTGGCCGCTTCGTCCTCGGTGATCCGGCCCTCGTCGATGAGGGACTGGACGAACGTGTCGTCGTGGGTGATCTGCGCGAACTGGCCGTTGCGCTGAAGGTAGGCCCGGGAGTCGCCGATGTGCACGAGCCCGATCCGGCTGCCCGCGAACAGGATCGCGGTGAGCGTGGTGCCCATGCCGTCGAGCTCGGGGTCACTGGCGACGAGCTCGGCGATGGCGCCGTTGCCCGCGTTGGTGGCCTCCCGGAGCTGGCCGAGGAGGTCCTCACCCGGCTCGTCGTCGTCGAGCGGCGCCAATGCCGCGATGACGACCTTGCTGGCGACCTCACCGGCGGCGTGACCACCCATGCCGTCAGCGAGCGAGAGCAGGCGCGGACCGGCGTACACGGAGTCCTGGTTGTTGGAACGGACCAGGCCCCGGTCGCTGCGGGCCGCATAGCGAAGGACGAGAGTCATGACCGTAGCTCGATCACCGTCTTGCCGATTCGGATCGGGACGCCAAGAGGCACCCGGAGGGGTGCCGTGACCTTAGCCCGGTCGAGGTACGTCCCATTCGTCGAGCCCAGATCTTCCACGTACCAGTCCGTTCCGCGCAACGAGATCCTCGCGTGCCGGGTGGACGCATAGTCGTCATCGAGGACCAACGTGGAGTCGTCCGCGCGGCCGATCATGATCGGCCGGCCGTCCAGAGAGATCCTGGTCCCGGCCAGTGCGCCGTGGGTGACGACCATCTGTCGGGGCGCCCTGCCGCCCCGGGACTTCTTCGCGGTACTGCGGCGGAAGCCCGGGACCGAAACCTTCAGCCCGGCCGCGGCGTACAGGTCCGACCGCACGACCCGCAACGCGGCCAGCACGAACAACCAGAGCAGGGCAAGGAACCCTGCTCTGGTCAGCTGCACAACAAGCTCTGGCACCTGCTGCGAACGCTCCCGCCGGGTAGGGGTCAATGGCACCGGCACTCGTACGGTGCCTGTGCTCAGTATTAAGGGTCGGTCAGCCCCGGTTGCGGTCAGCCCTGGGTACGGAACACCAGGGACGAGTGCCCGATGCGGATGACGTCGCCGTCCGCCAGCTGCCAGGTCTGCACCGGAGTGCCGTTGACCGTGGTGCCGTTGGTGGAGCCGAGGTCCGCGAGGGTGGCGCTCTGGCCGTCCCAGGTGATCTCCAGGTGGCGACGCGACACGCCCGTGTCCGGCAGCCGGAAGTCGGCGTCCTGGCCACGGCCCACGACGTTGCCGCCCTGCTTGAGCGAGTACGTCCGGTTCGAGCCGTCGTCCAGCTGCAGACTGGCGTTCAGCTGCCGCGGGCCGGTCTGGACCGCGGGCGGGGCATAGCCCTGCTGGGCGTACGGGTCGCCGCCCTGCTGGTACCCACCGCCCTGCTGGTAGCCGCCCTGCTGGTAGCCCTGGTCGTAGCCCTGCTGGCCGTAGCCCTGCTGCTGGCCGTAACCCTGGTCGTAGCCCGGTTGCTGCTGCTGGCCATAACCCTGGTCGTAGCCCTGCTGCCCGTAGCCCGGTTGCTGCTGCTGCCCGTAGCCCTGGTCGTAGCCCTGCTGCTGCTGGCCGTAGCCCTGCTGCTGGCCGTAACCCTGGTCGTAGCCCGGTTGCTGCTGCTGGCCGTAACCCTGGTCATAGCCGCCCTGCTGGCCGTAACCCTGCTCATAACCTTGCTGCTGGCCGTAGCCGTACTGCTGTCCGTAAGGATCGCCCTCGGGCGGCTGGCCGTAGCCGGGAGGCTGGCTCATGGATCGGTCTCCTGCGTTGCGGGGTGGTGCTGACCGCTTCTCCCCGGGAGCCCTGGCGGATGCCTTGACGTCCGGGTCGACGGCCGAGCGTATTCGAAACTGTCCGGTGTGCAGCGCGTCGGAGCGCTCCAGGGAGACTACGACGTCACCATAGGTGTCCCATTGGTGCTCGGAGAGATACTCCGCCACACAGTCCGCGAGCAGCGCGGTGGTGCGGTCCTCGTCGCCAGCGAAGTTGTCGAAGTCGGTAGCGCCAAGCTGGACCACGTAGTGGTTGGGAGCCAGCTGCCGACCGCCGGCGAGCTCGCGAACGTTGACTTCACCTTCACGCAGCAGCGCCTGTGCCACCTCCTGGGGCACGACGTTGCCACCGAACACACGGGCGAACGAGTTGCCCACGAGGTTCTCCAACTTGCGGTTCAACCGCTGGCCGATGCCCATGGGTGCCTCCTTCCACACGTGTGCTCCTCGGTCGATCGTATCCGGGTACGGCCTGGAGGACAGTGCGATGTGCAAACCCAGTTGAGGACCGTGTAGGCTTCGCGGCGTTCCACTCGGGCGAGTGGCGGAATGGCAGACGCGCACGGTTCAGGTCCGTGTGTCCGTAAGGACGTGGGGGTTCAACTCCCCCCTCGCCCACGACCTCGGCCGATCCTTGCCAGCGGAGAGCGCGGGCCGGGTCGGTCGTCATCATGTTGGGGGGCCGAGCCCCCCAAACCCCCCACGGTGCGAGCTCCTTCTGACCCAGCGTGGTTCAGGTTCGTGTTGACCAGCCTTTTCTTCTTTTCTGTCTTCTTCGTCATCTTCTGTCTACACCTCTTGCGGCTTTTCGGTGCCTTTTTGTCGGGTTGGTCGTAGTTTCTCCTCCCGGCTCCCGGCTCCCGGCTCCCGGCTCCCGGCTCCCGGCTCCCGGCTCCCGGCTCCCGGTGCGGCGGCATCTGTTCGGCTGCTTCGTTGGGGTGGTCCGTTTTTGCTCGCGCTGCCTCGGGGCTTTTGTGGCGTGTCTTGGGTTTGCGGTGGACTAGACCACTGGGGTTCCTCGCCATTTGCCGTTCGTCGTGGGCCGTGTGGGTGAGGTGTTCGGGTGGTCGTGCCGTTGGACTTGTGGTTGGGGATCGGGGTTCGAGGCGGAAGATCTTCGGACGCCGGGAGCTTCGGTGTTGTCGGCGTCGGGTCGTCGGGCCGGGCGCTGTGGTCGTGGATCTGTTGGGGGACAACGAGATTCGCCGAAGTGCTTGTGTTTGTGGATCTTCTGGTTAGGCTGTCGGCACTCTCGAAGTGGATCTTTCGCGGTGTTACAGCCGATTGCCTTGTGCAACTTTCGGTACAACCCTGCGTTCAACCATCCAGCCCACGACTCACCCAGACGGCGGCACTGCCGGGCAGAAGTCCCAATGTCGGTCGTCGACCGGTCACCGACCGCTCAGCGCCGTCGGTCGCAGGAGCCCGGTTCTCGTCTGCGTCTGACACCCCACCACCTGGTACTCCGGACATGTACCAAAAAACGCCGCGCTTGGCAGGGGATGGCGAAGCCGATCGGCGCGACGGTAATGGAGAGGGCTGAGTTCGTGACGGGCATTCCAGGGCGCACGGCGGCGGTGGACAACCTGACGGCAGTGCCGTCCCCACTTGTTCCTCCCGTCGAGCTGCCGGCAGAGGTCGACGAGCTGGCCGCCGCGGCCGCGCGGGAGCTCGGTTGGCAGGGGGTCGTATTGCCGGAGATGAAGCTGCTCGGCCGCCGGATCAACCTGGTGGCGCAGCTCATGCCGGACGCACACGCGGAGCGCATCTGCCTCGGCCAGGCGCCGGAGGTCGACCGGGCCACCGTGTCCACATGGGTCTGGCCGGAGTTCTGCGGCCGGGTCCCCGAGCCGGCCGTGCGCATCGTCGGCGCGCTCGCGGTCACCCGCCACTGGCGCACCGGCCTCGTCAACGCCGTGCCGTTCCTGCGGTACTGCGACGCGGCCATGGTGCTGCCGATGTCCGTGGTGCTCACCAACGACTACCTGGTCAACTGCCTGCCGCGGGCGCGTGCCTACGGCGTCGGCGTGATCAGTGCGGCGCCCGGCCCCGAGGTGGAGCTGGACCTGCCGGGTCGCGGTGACCGCGCACCGGCCGGCGTCGACGGCACCCAGCGGTGGATCACCGAGCTCGCCTACGAGCAGATCCTCGCCACCGCCTGAGCATGCGGGTCGTCATCGCCGGCGGGCACGGCAAGATCGCCTTGCGCACGACCACGTTGCTCGCCGCACGCGGGGACACGGTGGTCGGGCTGGTACGCAATCCCGACCACGTCGACGATGTCCGCGCGGCCGGCGGTGACGCCCAGGTGCTCGACCTCGAGAAGGCCGACGCCAACGAGGTCGCCGCGGCGGTGGCCGGTGCGGACGCGGTCGTGTTCGCCGCGGGTGCCGGGCCGGGAAGTGGCGCGGCCCGCAAGGAAACCGTCGACAAGGGCGCCGCGGTGCTGCTCGCCGACGCGGCCGAGGTCGCCGAGGTGCGGCGCTACCTACAGATCAGCGCGATGGGCCTGGACCGCGCCGACGACCCGGACATGGACGAGGTCTTCGCCGGCTACCTGCGCGCGAAGGCCGCCGCCGAGCAGGACCTGATGGCCCGCGGTCTCGAGTGGACAGTGCTGCGCCCGGGCCGGCTCACCGACGATCCGGGCACCGGCCGGGTAATGCTCGGCGAGCACGTGCCGCCCGGCGACGTCACCCGCGACGACGTCGCCGCGGTCTGCGTCGGCCTGCTGGACACGCCGGCCGGCGTCCGCCGCGTGCTGGAGCTCGTCGGCGGCGACGTGCCGGTCGGCGACGCGCTAGCCGCGCTCGCCTAGTACGCGGTCCAGGTACGGGTTGGTGAACACGCTCGTCGGGTCCAACTTCGTTCGTATTTCAACGAAATCGTCGAACCGCGGGTACCGCTCGCGCAGCACGGCCGCGTCCAGCGTGTGCATCTTCCCCCAGTGCGGCCGCCCGCCCACCGCGCCGGCGATCGACTCGAACACGTCGAAATACTCCCGGTACGGCATGCCGACGAACTGGTGGATCGCGATGTAGGCCGAATCCCGTTGGTAGGCGGTCGAAAGCCAGATGTCGTCGGCCGCCGCCACGCGGATCTCCACCGGGAACATCACCGGGTCGGCCAGCCGCGGCACCCGCCGCCGCAGCTCCGCCAGCACCTCGCCGAGCGCCTCGCGCGGCACCGCGTACTCCGACTCGACGAACCGCACCCGCCGGTCGGTCACGAAGACCCGGTGCGAGACATCCCGGTATGACCGTCCGGAAAGGACCGTCGAGGCCATTTTGTTCAGCGGCCGCACCAACCCCGGCACCCGCCGGCCCAGCCGGCACAGGGCGCCGAACGCCATGTTCTCCATCAGCTCGTACTCGACGAACTGCCGCGCCCTCGACAACGGCTCGGGCTCCGAGCCCGCCGGCAGCCGGTTGTTGCGCTTGGTCAACGCCTTGGGGCCGTACGGGAACCAGTAGAACTCGAAGTGGTCGTTCTCGGCGCAGTTCTCGTCCAGCGCGGCAAGCACCTCGTCCAGTGGCTCCGGCCGTTCCTCGGCGGCGAGCACGAACGACGGCTCTGTCCGCAGCGTCACCGTCGAGATCACGCCCAGCGCGCCGAGCCCGAGCCGGGCCGCGGCGAACAGGTCCGGCCGCTCGTCGGCCGAGCACCGCACCACCGACCCGTCGGCCAGCACCAGCTCCAGCCCGGCCACCTGGGTGGCGATCCCGCCGAACTGAGCCCCGGTGCCGTGTGTCCCGGTGGAGATGGCGCCGGAGATGGTCTGTGCGTCGATGTCGCCGAGGTTCGTCATCGCGAGGCCGAGCCGGTCCAGCTCGACGTTCAGCGCCCGCAACGTGGTCCCGGCCCGCACGGTGACGAGCCCGGTGTCGATGTCGGCGGCCGTGACCCCGGTCCAGTCCCGCAGATCGAGGGCGACGTCGTGGGCGGCGCCGACCGCGGTGAACGAGTGGCCGCTGCCCCGGGCCCGCACGGTCCGGCCCGCCCGCGCGGCGCGGGTGATCGCGCCGGCCATGGCGTCGAGGTCGCGCGGCCGGGCCACCTCGGTCGCCACGGCCGACTCGGTGCCGGCCCAGTTGCGCCAGGCGGTGGATGGAGCTGCCACGGGTCCTCCCAGGTCGTACGGTGGGGTGCGTGCCCGACGAAACGCACCGCATGAGGCTCGACGCGGCGACGAAGAACCTTGACGCACCGCTCGCCGTCGTCGACCTGGACGCATTCGACCACAACGCCGCGGATCTGGTGCGCCGTGCCGCCGGTCGGCCCATCCGGGTCGCCAGCAAGTCCGTCCGCTGCCGGTTCCTGCTCGAGCGGGTGCTGCACCGGGACGGCTTCGCCGGCGTGATGTCCTACTCGCTGCCCGAGGCGCTGTGGCTCGCGGGCACGTGGGCCGGCACCGACCTCGCCGACACGGACCTCCTCGTCGCCTACCCGACCACCGACCATTCGGCGCTGCGGGCGCTGGCCGACGACGAGCACGCCCGCGCGCACGTCTCGATCATCGTCGACTCGGTGGCACAGCTGGACCTCGTCGACGCCGCGCTCGGCGCGGGGCACCCGGACATCCGGGTCTGCCTGGAGCTCGACGTGTCCTGGCGGCCGCTGCTCGGCCGCGACCTCGCGCACGTCGGCACCCGGCGCTCGCCGGTGTTCAGCGCGCGCCAGGCCGGCGATTTGGCGCGCACGATCACCGACCGGCCGGGGTTCCGGCTCGTCGGGCTCATGGGTTACGAGGGGCAGATCGCCGGTCTCGGCGACCATCCGGCCGGCAAGCCGGTCACCGGCGCGGTGCTGCGCTGGATGCAGGACCGTTCGGCGCACGAGCTGGCCAGCCGGCGGACCGCCGCGGTGACCGCGGTGCGTGCGGTGGCCGACCTGGAGTTCGTCAACGGCGGTGGCACCGGCAGCATCGAGACCACGGGCTTCGACGATTCGGTCACCGAGGTGGCCGCCGGCTCGGGGCTCATCGGCCCCACGCTGTTCGACCACTACCGGCGGTTCATGCCGCACCCGGCAGTCCTGTTCGCGCTGCCGGTGGTGCGCAAGCCCCGGCCGGCCATCGCGACGCTGTTCAGCGGCGGCTTCATCGCGTCGGGCCCGGCCGGCAAGGACCGGCTGCCGAGCCCGTACCTGCCGGCGGGCCTGAAGCTGCTCGGTGTGGAGGGCGCGGGCGAGGTGCAGACGCCGGTGACCGGCCGCGCGGCACGCGACCTGCGGGTCGGCGACCGGGTGTGGCTGCGGCACACGAAGGCGGGCGAGCTGGCCGAGCGGTTCACCGAGTACCAGGTGCTCGAGGGCGACCGGATCACCCAGGCCGCGCCGACCTACCGCG
>NZ_DASWSJ010000220.1:0-1941 GCF_036402745.1 Actinophytocola sp.
AGCAGGTGCGGGCGCGGGTCTTCGAGGTGCTGCGCACCCAGCTCTACGAGCGGGGGTTCGACGCGGTCACCCTCGCCGGGGTCGCAGCGGAGGCCGGCCTCGGACGCACCGCGATGTACAACCACTTCCCCGACAAGGAAAGCCTGATCGTCGCGTTCGTCGAGGGCGAGGCGACCCGCTACGTCGACCGGCTGCGCGAGGCCCTCGACGCGGTTCACGATCCGGTGGCCAAGCTCGCCACGTTCGTGCGGCTGCAGTTGCGCGCGCTCGCGGAGTACCACCTCCCGCCGGGCACCGCGCTGGCGTCCGCGCTCGCCCCGGCCGCGTACCGGCGGATCAGTGCGCACGCCGACCCGATCACCGAACAGCTGCGCGAGATCCTCGACGCCGGCCGGCGCGCGGGGCGGTTGCCGGACGAGGATCCGGACATCCTGCTCCCGATGATCACTGCGGCGCTGGCCAGCCGCCAGGTCGTCGACGTGCCGCCTGAGCAGCTGGAAGAGGCCATCGAGGCCGCCGTCCGGTTCGTGCTGCGAGCCGTCGGAACGAGTGAGATCGACGATAGGACGGCCGAATAAGGCCGTACCCTTACCCGCGCGATGACCTAGGCTCTTTCTGACAAGGTGTCAGATCGATGCCAGCAGGAGGCCCCATGCCGGTCACCACGGACGTCAACTCCATCCCGTTCTCCGCGACCCCGTTCTCCGCGACGCTGCGCGCCTCCACCAGAACCGTCCACGAGCGAGCCAACCACTCCGCCTACATGAACGCGCTGCTCGGCAACGAGCTCACGCTGGCCGGCTACACCCAGCTCGCGATCCAGTACTACTTCATCTACCAGGCGATCGAACAGGTCAGCGACACCATGGCCGGCGACGGCACCGGTCGCGAGTTCGTCTTCGACGAGCTGCGCAGGCTGCCGAAGCTCGAGACAGACCTGGCGTTCCTCGCCGGCCCGGACTGGCGCGAGACGATCCGCCCGCTCGCGGCCACCGAGTCGTACGTGCGGCGCATTCACGAGGCGTCGGTGTGGGCAGGCGGCTATGTCGCCCACCACTACACCCGCTACCTCGGCGACATCGCGGGCGGCCAGGTCATCCGCCGGCTGCTGGCGACGAACTACGGCGTCATCGACGAGGGCGCGCTGTTCTACCGGTTCGACGAGATCGGCAGTGCCCCCGCGTTCCGCGACCGCTACCGCGCCAAGCTCGACGCCGCCCCGTGGAACGAGACCGACCGAACCACGGTCGTCGACGAGGCGCTCGTCGCGTTCGAGTGCAACGTCGCGGTGTTCGCCGAGCTCGCCGACGGCATGCACCGGTACCAGCCGGCGTAAGGCGGCATGCCCCATCTCGGGGACGGGGCGGGCATCGCCGTCACACCACGGCGCCGCTGTCACGGCGTTTCTGCGTGGGCGGCGACGACGGTCACATTGGCGGCCAGCGCCGCGACGGCTCCGGCGCTGAACGTCCACCGGAAACGCACGGCCAGGTAGAGCACCTGCGCGGCCAGCGCCACCCCGAGCGCGTCGTGGCTGCACAGCCCGGCGAGATTCGCCTCGCTGGTGCTGCCGACGGGGAACGGGACGACGTGGTCGAGCTCGTAGTCGATCGCCCGCCGGGGGCAGGGGTCCTCGGTGACCGACCGCAGCGCCGTGAGGGTCGGGTGGCCCCCGGCAGGCAACGGTTGCGGAGTTCTCCCGGGCCCTCGGCGGCGGGTCTCTGCGTAGCAAGCGGCACACCCGCTCGGTCGATGCGAACATCCGGCGCGGGGCAGCCGCCGGTGACCGGGTTGCGGCGCTGGCGCGCGAGGTGGCCGCGATCCGTGCCCGGCTCGAGCAGGCACCGGCCCGGGTGGCGAGCGCGGAGTCGCTGCGTGGTGCTCGTTTCGTTCGGGATCGCTACGGGTGGCACGAGGTGGTGCGGGTCAACGCGCGCACCG
>NZ_DASWSJ010000221.1:0-21535 GCF_036402745.1 Actinophytocola sp.
CCGGGCCCGGCCACGCGACCTGGACGTGGTCCTGCCGCTGGCGATGGCAGAGCTGGAATACTCGGCGCAGGTCGGCGGAACCGTGCTGCGCCCCGGCGCACGGAAGATCAAGGCCGCCGCCCTGGCCCGGCACCTCGAACAGGGCGACCCGGTGTGGCTGGCCGAGCGCGACGGCATCGCGGTGGCGTTGGCCGAGTGCTGGTTCAGCGACTCGGAAACCGGAAGCTGGAGCGAGACCAGGCTCCGGCACGGCCGTTGGGGTTACGTCAACAGCCTGTCGGTCACCCCCGAGGCCCGCGGCACCGGCGCCGGTCGCGGGCTGATGTCCGTGGTGCACCGCGAGATGGCCCACGCCGGGGCAGTCGGCACATTCCTGTACTTCAACCCGCCGAACCCGTTGTCGAGCGTGTTCTGGGCCCGGCAGGGCTACCGTCCACTGTGGACTATCTGGGAGGTCCGGCCGGCCGGCGCGCTGCGCTGACCCGGCCGGTCAGCGGCCTCGAGAGTGTGCCCGGGAACCTGGCGTTCGGCTCGTGACTCTTGCACGGTAAGCAAGCCGGACAGGAGCGATCAGTGGCCAGTGGGGAATGGTTCGCGCAGCTGTACCAGGAGAGCTACCGCAGCCTGGTACTGACTGCCTACGCGCTGCTCAGGGACATCGGCGAGGCCGAGGAGATCACCCAGGAGGCGTTCGCCGTCGCCTACGGCCGGCGGGCCAGGGTCGCCAAGGCGGACAGCCCGGAGGCGTGGGTCCGCACCGTCGTCGTCAACCTGGCCCGCCGGCGGTGGCGCCGCCGGGCGATGCTGGACCGGATCCTGCGGCAGGAGGGCGACGAGGAGCCGGCGCCCTTCGGCGAGCATCTCGACCTGCACGCGGCGATCCGCGCGCTGGGCCACGAGTACCAGGCGGCGGTCGTCCTGCACTACCTCGCGGACCTCCCGGTCGACGAGGTCGCGTCCATCTTGGACATTCCGGTTGGGACGGTGAAGTCCCGCCTTTCCCGGGCCAGAACGGCACTGGCCCAGCGGCTGCACACCGAGGAGATGGACCATGCCTGATCTCGACCTGGACGCCGAGCTGGGGCGGCTGCGGGACGGCATCCGGCAGTCGGTGCACGTGCCGGACTTCGACCGGGTGGTCGAGCGGTCCCGGCAGCGGGTGGTGCGCCGGCGCATGCAGATCGGCGCGGTGGCGGCCGTGCTGGCGGTGAGCGCGGCGGTGCCGCTGCTGCGTGCCGGCACCGCGCCGGACCCGATCCGGCCGGCCACCCCGCCACCCGCGACGGCACCCACGGTGCCGACGCGGATCACCGAACCGTTCGTCCACGACGTCGAGTTCGCCGACCGCGACCACGGCTACGCGCTCCGGGCCAACTGCAAGGACGAGCCCGCGCCCCAGGAGTGTCCCCAGACGTTGCTGAGCACCGACGACGGCGGCGCGCACTGGGCGTCCCACCCGGTGCCGAAGCAGCAGAGCCTCCCCAAGGGCGTCCTCGGCCGCCTGCTCGTGCTGGGCCGGGACAAGGTCGGCGTCGACTGGTTCGTGCTGGACGTGAACAGCCAGGCGAACCGGATCTACAGCGACGACGGCGGGCGGACCTGGCGGCAGGTGGAGCTTTTCCCGGTCGTCACCGACACCGTGCCGGCCATCCCGGACGACTCGACCTTGGTCGTCGGATGCGAGAAGCTCGTCGGCGGCGGCAACCACTGCGCCGAGACCGCGGTCGCCGCGGTGCTGCCCGACTCCGGCAGGTCCGCGCTGCTGGCGAACCAGCCGCCGCTGATCGAGGTCCAACCGGGCAGGATCCCCCTGGCCGACGGCCGGTGGTGGGTGGTCGGCCGGCGGCCGGGCACGCGGACGTGGGCGATAGCCGTGAGCGACGACAAAGGCCGCGGCTGGATCACCGGCGCGCTGGACCTCCAGGGCACGCCCTACCCGGACGGCTGGTCGGTGGTCGCGAGCGGGGACACCCTGTACGCGTCGGCGCACGGCCGGCACGTGGGTGACAGCGGCGGCATGCTGGCGGTCCTGCGCAGCGACGACGGCGGCCGGTCATGGGCGCGGACCTGGCGCTGGGACGAGCACGCGACGCCGCAGGAGACCCTCGGGACGCTGGTCGCGCTGCCGGACGGCTCGGTGATGATCAACGCCAAGGGCGGCAAGGGCCGCACGTTCGTGAGCGAGGACGGCGGCCACACGTTCACCGAGGTGGCACGGCGCTACACCGGGTCGGCGTCCTGGACCCGGATCGGGTACCTGGCATGGCCGCCGGGCAAGCCGTGGGACGCGTTCCAGTTCTCCCGGGACGGGACCGGCTGGCAGGACCTGAAGATCAAGTAGCCGCGGTCAGCGGTGCACCGGGCGGAACTCTCCGACCTGGTGCACCGCCGGCGGTTTGCCGGCCAGGGCGCGGCGGACGCCGTCCAGCACGCCGGCCGAGATCTCCTGGTGGGTGAGCCACCGGGTGCGGCCGGCGTGCCGGACGAAGCCCAGGACGACCTGCTGGGTGGGATGGTCGTCGAGGACCGGGTCGGGACAGCCGCCGACGGGGTTGGCCGACGCGCTCCCGTGGACCTCGACGACCGGTGCCCGGTGGGCGAGCAGCGAGGCCACCGCGCGGAGCACGGAGACCCGCTCGGTGCCGTGCACCCAGGCGACGAGCAGGTTGGCCGGCCCACCGAGGGCACGCGCCGCACCGTCGGCGAGGGCCCCGGGCTCGGACCAGGTGGCCTGGACCCAGAGGGCTTTCCGGTGGCCGCTGCCGTTGCCGTTGCCGTCGACGGCGGGGATGGGGGCGTAGCGCCGGCTGGGCAGCACGACATGCCAACCGTCGGCGACGAGTGATTCGGCGCAACCGGCCAGCATGCCGGTGCCGCCAAGGACGAGGGCCCGCTTACCGGTCATCCAGCCTCCGCAGCTCGGACTCCCCCGTCACGTTACCGGAGGGCGCCCCGGTCGACCGGATTGCGCCACCGGGCCTGGGTGAGGCTGAACGAGTTGCCCGAGTCGTCGCGGAACACGGCCTCGATGCCGTACGGCCGCTCGACCGGCTCCTGGACGAAGACCACACCGCGCTCGGACAGCTCGCGGAAGGTCTTGTGGCAGTCGTCGGTCGCGAAGACGCCGGTGCCCAGTGCTCCCTTGGCTACCAGCGCCCGGACCTCCTCCGACGTCTGCGGCGAGTGCCCCATCCGCACGTCGGCGAGGATGATCTCCACGTCCGGTTGGTCGGGTGGCCCCACGGTGAGCCAGCGGAAGCCCTGCCCGCCGCCCTCGAACTCCTCATCCATCACGATGTCGTTGCGCACCTCGAAGCCCAGCTTGTCGACGTAGAACTCCTTCGCGGAGTCCTGGTCCAGTACGGGCAGGCTGACGTGCGAGATCTTCCTGATCATGGCGTTTCTCCCTGGTCGTTCCGTGTGGACCGACGCTATGGCGCGGGGTCTTCGGCGTGCTTATCCGCGATTGCTGGGGGCAGCGGCCGCGACCACGCCATGACGAAGCACCCAGGTATCGGCGGTGGGCCGCCCCGGGCGACCATCCGGCGGCGGTACTCGGTGGGTGAGCAGCCCACGAGCTCGGTGAACCTCCGCGAGAAGGAGCCGAGACTGGTGAACCCGACGACCATGCAGATCTCGGTGACGGTGAGGTTGGCGGAGGCGAGGAGATCCTTGGCCCGCTCGACGCGCCGCCGGCCGAGATATCCGCCCGGCGTCTCCCCGAACGCGACCCGGAACTCGCGCGCGAAGTGGTACCGCGAGAACCCGGCCTCGGCAGCCATGGCATCGAGGTCGAGGGGCTCGGCATAGCGAGCGTCCATGAGATCCCGAGCCCGCCGCAGGTGGACAACCGTCTCCACGGGGGAAGGCTACCGCCCTCGAGATTGGCGGAGCGACGCAGAAGGGACGGAGGCCGGGAAAGGTCGCCGCCCGGCCCGAGAGACGAAGCCAGAAAAGGAATGGGGCCGAGGGGAAGCGACGGGAGCTGGAGGCGAGCCACCTAGCTTGGCTGGAGGGCAACCTGGCATAGCCCGAGAACACATGCACGGGCGACCCGCGACAGCCCGAGCCGAGCGACGGCGACCTGCTTGACCGGACGGCGACCCGCATAGCCCAAGGCCACCCGGCGCGGCCGACCGACCGACCGGCCGAGCGACGAGCGACGACCAACGGACCAACCGAACGATCAAGCCCACACCCGTCCACAAAGAAACGGGAGCCGCCCTACCAAACCGGAGGCCCAGAAACCCAACCCGAGGCGAGGGCACACCCCACCCCCCACCCTCCCGAGCCGCGGCCCGGCGAGCCGTCAGTGGGCCGCGTCGTTCCAGGAGCGGCCGAAGCCCACCGACACATCGAGCGGCACGTCGAGCTTGTAGGCCCCACCCATCCCCTTGCGTACCAGTGACTCCGCGGTCTCCCGCTCCCCCACCGCCACCTCCAGCACCAGCTCGTCGTGCACCTGGAGCAGCATCCGCGTCCGCAGGTCGGCCGACCTCAGCTCCCGGTCGACGTTCAGCATCGCGACCTTGATGATGTCCGCGGCGCTCCCCTGGATCGGCGCGTTCAACGCCATCCGCTCGGCCATCTCGCGGCGCTGGCGGTTGTCCGACGTGAGGTCCGGCAGGTAGCGACGACGTCCGAAGATGGTCTCGGTGTAGCCATCCTTGCGGGCCTTCGCCACGATCTCCTGCAAGTAGTCCCGCACGCCGCCGAAGCGGTCGAAGTACTCGTCCATCAGACCGCGGGCCTCGTCCGTGGAGATCCGCAGCTGCTGGGACAGGCCGTACGCGGACAGGCCATAAGCCAGGCCGTAGTTCATCGCCTTGATCTTGGCTCGCTGGGCGCCGCTGACGTCGGTCGGCTCGACCGAGAAGACTCGGGCGGCCGTCGCGGCGTGGAAGTCGAAGCCGGACTGGAACGCCTCGATCAGCGCGGTGTCACCCGACAGGTGCGCCATGATCCGCATCTCGATCTGGCTGTAGTCGGCCGTCATCAGCTCGGCGAAGCCCTCGCCGACGATGAACGTGTCGCGGATGGTCCGGCCCTCGTCCGTGCGGATGGGCACGTTCTGCAGGTTGGGCTCGGTGGAGGAAAGGCGCCCGGTGGCGGCGATGGTCTGGCTGTACGTCGTGTGGATCCGGTCGTCGTCGGACACCGACTTGATCAAGCCCTCGACCGTGACCTTCAGCCGGCTGGCGTCGCGGTGCTCGAGCATGTGCGCCAGGAACGGGTGCTCGGTCTGCTCGAAAAGACTGGTCAACGCGTCGGCGTCGGTGGTGTAACCGGTCTTGGTCCGCTTGGTCTTGGGCATCTGCAGCTCGTCGAACAGCACCACCTGCAGCTGCTTGGGCGAGCCGAGGTTGATCTCCTTGCCGATGACCGCGAACGCCTCCTGCTCGGCGTGCTTGACCCGGCCGGCGAAGTGCGCCTCGAGCGACGCGAGCTGCGCGGTGTCGACCGCGATGCCGACGGCCTCGAGGTCGGCGAGCACGTGCAGGAGCGGCAGCTCGATCTCGGCCAGGAGGCTGGCACCGCCGGTGTTCTCGAGCGCGACGTCGAGCGCGTCGGCGAGCTCGGCGATGGCGCGGGCCCGGACGATCTCGCCCTCCGCGACCTTGGCCGCGTCGCCGTCCTCGCCGTCGAGCAGGGACAGCTGGCGCTCCTCCGGCTGCTGCTCCACCCGCAGCTCACGCTTGAGGTACCGCAGCACCAGGTCGTCGAGCGCGAACGAGCGCTGACCCGGGCGCACGAGGTAGGCCGCGAGCTGGGTGTCGGTGGCCAGCCCGCGCAGGGTCCAGCCGCGGTGCCGGATGGCGTGCAGCGACCGCTTGACGTCGTAGGCGAGCTTGGGCACCGCCGGGTCGGCGAGCCACCCGGTGAGCGCGCGCTCGTCGTCCTCGTCGAGCTGGGTGACGTCGATGTACGCGCCGGTGCCGTCGGCGGTCGAGATGGCGATGGAGCGCAGCTCGACGGCCTCGCCGGCCGGGCCGGTGGACGCGTCGCGGAAGGACAGGCCGACCCGGGTGCCGGCGGGCGCGTTGGCCGACAGCCAGCCGGCGACCGCGCCCGGTTCGAGCTCGCCGCCGCTGACCTCGAAGCCGTGCTCGGCCTCGGGCTCGGCGGTGGTGAGCTCGCCGAACAGCCGGTCGCGGAGGACCCGGAACTCGAGCTCGTCGAACAGCCGGTGCACCGCGTCGCGGTCCCACGGCCGGACCGCGAGCTCGTCGGGCTGCACGCCCAGCGGGACGTCCCGCACGAGCTCGGTGAGCTGGCGGTTCATCATGACGCTGGACAGGTTGTCGCGGAGCGCGTCGCCTGCCTTGCCCTTGACCTCGTCGACCCGGTCGACGAGGTCGTTGAGCGAGCCGAACTGGTTGATCCACTTGGCCACGGTCTTCTCGCCGACGCCGGGGATCTTGGGCAGGTTGTCCGACGGGTCGCCGCGCAGCGCCGCGAAGTCGGCGTACTGGCCGGGCGTGACACCGGTCTTGGTGTGCACCGCCTCGGGCGTCATGCGGGCCATCTCGGACACGCCACGCGACGGGTAGAGCACCGTGACGTGGTCGTTGACCAGCTGGAACGCGTCGCGGTCGCCGGTACAGATGGCGACCGCGAAGCCCTCGGCGGTGGCCAGCGTGGTGAGCGTGGCGATGAGGTCGTCGGCCTCGAAGCCCTCCCTGGCAAGCGACGGGACCGCGAGCGCGCGCAGGACCTCCTCGATGAGGCTGACCTGGCCCTTGAACTCGTCGGGCGTGGTGGTGCGGTTGGCCTTGTACTCGGCGAACTGCTCGCTGCGGAAGGTCTTGCGGGACACGTCGAAGCAGACCGCGACGTGCGTGGGCTTCTCGTCACGCAGGAGGTTGATCAGCATGGACGTGAAGCCGTAGACGGCGTTGGTGTGCTGCCCCGTGCCGGTGGAGAAGTTCTCCTTCGGCAGCGCGTAGAACGCCCGGTAGGCCATGGAGTGGCCGTCGATGAGCAGCAGCCGCTGCTCGTGGGCGGCTTTTGCGGTGGTAGGGGCGTTGCTTGTGTCGGGCGTCTCAGGCACAGGGCGAGTCTAGGGTGGGGCACCGACACTGGTGACGACCCCACCAGCGAGGAGACAGCGTGTCGAGCATCCCTGAGAGCAACTTCCCACCGAACCTGCCGGGCGTCCGGTACGACTTGGTGGACCAGCTGCTGCCGACGAAGATGGGCATAGAGATCACCGAGTGGGATCCCAAGCGCGTCGTCGGAACCATGCCCGTCGCGGGCAACCTGCAGCCGTACGGCCTCCTGCACGGAGGCGCGAACGCCACGCTGGCCGAGACCATCGGGTCGGTCGCGGCCGCGTTGAACGCGGGCACCGAGCGGGTGGCGCTGGGTCTGGAGCTCTCGTGCACGCACCACCGCGCGGCCAGGTCCGGGATCGTCACCGGAGTGGCCACGCCGCTGCACGTGGGACGCAGCACGTCGACCTTCGAGATCGTCATCACCGACGACGAGGGCCGCCGCACCTGCTCGGCGCGCCTGACCTGCATCGTCCGCGAACGCCCACCGGGCGCCTAGCCAGGACACGAGACCGGCGCCTCCCCGCCCACGCGGACGGGGAGGCGCCGGTACGTGCGAATCAGGCGCCCAGGTACGCGGCCCGCACCCGCTCGTCGGCCAGGAGCTCGTGGCCCGGGCCCTCGAGCGTCGTCTGGCCCAGGTCGACGACGTAGCCGCGGTCGGACAGGTCCAGCGCGGCCAGCGCGTTCTGCTCCACCAGCAGGATCGTGGTGCCCTGGCCCTGCAGCTCCTTGATCGTGTCGAAGATCAGCTGGGTCATGATCGGCGAGAGGCCCATGGACGGCTCGTCGAGCATCAGCAGCTTCGGGCGGGACATCATCGCCCGGCCGATCGCCAGCATCTGCTGCTCACCGCCGGAGAACAGGCCCGCCTTCTGCGAACGCCGCTCGCCGAGGACCGGGAACAGCTCGAACACCCGCTGCATGTCGGCGCGCACGCCGGCGTCGTCCTTGCGGGTGTACGCGCCGAGCAGCATGTTCTCCTCGACCGACATCCGCGCGAACACCCGCCGGCCCTCCGGGCAGTGCGCGACGCCCTCGCTGAGGATCAGGTGCGCCGGCGACTTCACGATCGACCTGCCCCGCAGCCGGACGTCGCCGGCCCGCGGCCGCAGCAGCCCGGAGATGGTGCGCAGGGTGGTCGTCTTGCCCGCACCGTTCGCCCCGATGAGGCAGACGATCTGGCCCTCCTCGACGACGAACGACACGTCCCGCACGGCCTCGATCGCGCCGTAGGCCACGCTCAGGTTCTCGACCTCGAGCAACGGGTTCACGTGTTCTCCCTCGCGTCAGCCGAGCCGGCGGTCGGGCCCGGGTTGTGGTGCTCGACCACGTGGCCGGTGCCGGCGGCGGCCTCGCTGATCGAGGCCTCCACCTCCTCGCGCGGCTTGCCCAGGTAGGCCTCGATCACCCGCGGGTCGTCGCGCACGGTCTCCGGCGAGCCCTCGACCAGCACCTCGCCCTGCACCAGCACGGACACCGTGTCGCACAGGCTGAAGATGAACTTCGTGTCGTGCTCGATCACCACGACCGACACGCCGGTGTCCCGGATCCGGAAGATCAGCTGCCGGGCCGCCTCGGTCTCGTGCGGGTTCATGCCCGCGGTCGGCTCGTCGAGCAGCAGCACGTCCGGCTCGGTGGCCAGCGCGCGGGCGATCTCCAGCCGCCGCTGGTCGCCGTAGGGCAGGTTGCGCGCGACCTCGTCGTCCAAACCGGACAGTCCGACGAACTCGAGCAGTGCCAAGGACTTCTCCCGCGCCTCCCGCTCGCCCCGGCGGAACGCCGGGCCGTGGAACAGCGACGCGATCGGGCCCTGCCGCATCCGGATGTGCCGGCCGACGAGCACGTTCTCCAGCACCGTCATGTTCGGGAACAGCCGGATGTTCTGGAACGTCCGGGCGATGCCGGCCGACGTGACCTTCGCCGGGTCGTGCGGCAGCTTCCTGCCGCGCAACCGGACCGCGCCCCGGGTCGGCGTGTACAGCCCGGTGAGGCAGTTGAACAGGGTGGTCTTGCCGGCGCCGTTGGGTCCGATGAGGCCGACGATCCGGCCCTCGTCCAACGACAGGGACACGTCGTTCAGCGCGGTCAGACCGCCGAAGACCATGGTGACCCCGCTGGCCTCCAGCACGGTGTCGGCAATGCTGTGCCGTGCCGCCGCGGCGCTCATCGGCCGGCCTCCTTCGGGCCCGCGGGGGCCTCGTGTTCTCGTTCGAGCTCGTGTTCGTGTTCCAGCACGGTCTCTTCCAGAACCTCGTCGATGGACTTGCCCTCCGCGGTCTCGCCGGCGAACTCGGCCCGCCGCACCCGGTCGGGCACCAGGCCCTGCGGCCGGAACCGCATGATCAGCACCAGCGCGAGGCCGAACACGAACAGCCGGTAGTCCTCGAACTCACGCAGCTTCTCCGGCAGCACGAACAGCAGCGAGGCGCCCAGCACGGCACCCGGGATCGTGCCCATGCCACCGAGGATGACCGCGGCGAGCAGCGTGACCGACTCCAGGAACTTGAAGCTGTCGTAGGAGGCGGTGCCCAGCTTGTGCACGAAGATCGCGCCCGCGAGGCCGGCCAGCGTGGCACCGACCAGGAACGCGAGGATCTTGGCCTTGCCGGTGCTGATCCCCATCGCGCGGGCCGCGTCCTCGTCCTCGCGGATCGCGATCCAGGCCCGGCCGATCCGGCTGTTCTTGAGGTTGGCGAACACCGCCATGATCGCCGCCACCACGAGCACGATCATGAAGTAGTACAGGACACCGCTGGGCAGCTTGGCGCCGAACAGGGTGATCGGCTGGTTGAAGCCGGTGCCGAACATCGTCACCGGCGGGATGCCCGGGATGGCGCTCGCCCCGCCGGTCAGGTTGCCGATGTCGTTCTGCGCCGTCCGGTAGAAGATCTCACCGAACGCGAGCGTCACGATGGCCAGGTAGTCGCCGCGCACCCGCAGTGTCGGCGAGCCGACGATCGCGCCGAAGACGCCCGCGACGGCCGCCGCGATCAGCGCCGCGAGCGGGAACGGCAGGTTCCAGCCGACCGTCGACGCGGCCGCGCCGGACAGGTTCGCCGCGACGAACGCGCCGATGCCGAGGAACGCCACATACCCGAGGTCGAGCAGGCCCGCGAGGCCCACCACGATGTTCAGCCCGATCGCGGTGGCCGCGTACACGCCGATCGTGGCCGCGACCTGCATCCAGTACTGGCTGCCCGCGTCGGTGAACGGCAGCGCGAACGCGCACAGCAGCAGCACCAGGATGCTGAACGCCCGGTTCTCCTCCGACAGCCGGGACACCCAGCGGGTGATCCCCATGCCGTGCAACGCGCCGAGCACACCGCCGGCGAACCCGAGGAACGCCAGGAAGATCGGGCCCGCGTAGGGGAACGCGGCGCCGCCGATCCCGCCCGCGGTCAGCGTCTGGGCCACCAGCCACAGCACCGCCGCGAACGCGACCACCAGCACCGCGCAGGCGGCGACCCGCGCGGCCGCACCGGTGAGCCCGAAGATCTTCTGCGTCGACCAGTCCGGGATGTCGTCGATCCCGATGGCCGTCCCGCCGAGGATCAGCGCCACGCCGCCGAGGACGCCGACGACGGCGCCCAGGGCGGTCTTGCCGTCGGCCGCGGTGATCGCGCCGAACCCGCCACCGTTGGAGGCGATGAAGATCCCGCTCAGCGCGGAGATCGCGAGCCCGCCCCAGCCCAGCGCGCGCAGCACCCGGCCCTTGCCGGGCAGCGGCACGAACGCCGCGACCAGCACCGCGATGCCGAACACCAGCAGGTGCCAGCGGAACCCGGTGAGCTCGAACGGCGCGTCGAAGAACTGCAGCGTCGCCTTCTCCGGGTACGGCCCGTCGTTCAGCAGGAACGTCGCCCACGGCAACATCGCCGCGATCAGGAACAGCACGCCGCCGACGACGCTGAAGGGGCGCGCCAGCGCGGGCGGGAGGAATCCGGTGAACCTCGTCATGCCCGCACCCTCTCCGCTTCACCGAACAGGCCCTGCGGCCGGAACACGAGGACCAGGATGAGGACCACGAAGATCCACACGTAGTCGTACTGAGCGCCGCCCGGGAGGTACTGGCCGCCCAGGGTCTTGATCAGGCCGATGATGAACGACCCGATGACCGCGCCGCGGAGGCTGCCGATGCCGCCGAGCACGGCCGCGGTGAACGCGAAGATGCCGTTCTGGAAGCCGATCAGGTTGTCGACGTTGGTGATGTAGGAGCCGTACAGCACACCGGCGACGCCGGCGAGGGCGGCGCCGATCACGAAGGTCAGCACGATCACCCGGTCCGGGTTGACGCCCATGAGCCGCGCGGTGTCGTGGTCCTGCGAGGTGGCCCGCATCGCGCGGCCCATCCGGGAGTTGCTGATGTAGGCCTGTAGCAGGATCGACAGCACGATCGACACGACGATCAGCAGCAGGCCGGAGGCCGAGATCTCCACCGGGCCGAGCGTGATCTGCTTGTCGACGAACACGCGGGGGAACGGCTGCGCCGCGTCGGCGTCCGGGAACCAGATGCGGATCGCTTCCTGCAGGGCCACTGACACACCGAGCGCGGTGATCAGTGGCGCGAGTCTTGGCGCGTTACGCAATGGCCGGTAGGCGAAGCGCTCCATGAGCACCGCGATGACCACCGTGACGATCATCCCGCCGAGGATCATCAGCGGCAGTGCCACATACCAGTACGCACGCCAGCTGTCCGGCAACACGAACCGCCAGACCGCCAGACCGCCGAACGCGCCGACCATGAACACCTCGCCGTGGGCGAAGTTGATCAGCTGGATGATGCCGTAGACCATCGTGTAGCCGAGCGCGATCAGACCGATGGTGGCGCCCAGCACGATCCCGTTGGCGATCTGCTGTAGCAGGGTCCCCACATCTACCTCCACAGGCGGCGGGGGTGGGCTCGGCCCACCCCCGCCGTCGCGTCATTGTTCACAGTGGATAGATCGATCGGGTCCTGTCAGCCCGCGTACTCGCCGGTCTGGACGGCCTTCCACGCACCGCTGGTGACCTGGTAGACGGTCAGCACCTTGTTCGTGCTGTCACCGAACTCGTCGAACGCCACCTTGCCGGTCGCGCCCTCACCGTTGTAGGACTGGGCGTTCTCGACGAGCTTGGTCCGCATCGTCGTGTCGTCCCACGTGCCGCCGCCGATGGTCTTGGCCAGCGAGCCGAGGATGGCGTTGGCGGCGTCGTAGGAGAACGCACCGTACGCGCTGAAGTCCTCCTTGTACTTGGCCGCCTTGTACGCGTCGACGAAGGCCTTCGCGCTGTCCAGCTCGTTGGTCGGCGCGCCGACCGAGGTGGCCAGGTCACCGTCCTTGCCGCCCAGCTCGATGAAGCCACCGTCGAAGATGCCGTCGCCGCCCATCACGGGAACGTTGATGCCAGCACCGGCGAGCTGCTTGGACAGCGGGCCGGCCTGCGGGAACTGACCGCCGAAGTAGACCGCGTCCGGCGCGAACGGCTTGACCGCCGCGATGACACCCGAGAAGTCCGTGTCCTTCTCACCGATCTTCTGGCGCGTGACGATCTGGGCGCCCTTCGCCTCGGCGCGCTTGGTGAACGTGTCGGCCAGGCCCTCGCCGTAGGTCAGCCCGTCGGTGACGATGGCGATCTTCTTCTTGCCGGACTTCTCGACCAGGTAGTCCGCCGCGTACGGGCCCTGCAGCGAGTCGACGGTGCAGGTACGGAAGTAGGTCTTGTACTTGCGCTTGGGGGCGGTGTCGAAGTTGTCGCCCTTGGTCAGCGTGTCGTTCGTGTTCGCAGGCGAGATCTGCAGGATGCCGGCCTGGTCCAGGATCGGCTGCACGCTCTGGGACACCGACGAGTTCAGCGTGGACACCACGCCGACGACGCCCGGGGTGGACGCCAGCTTGGTCGCGGCCTGCGCGCCCAGCTGCGGGTTCTTCTGGTCGTCCTCGGCCTGCACCTGGAGCTTGTAGCCCTTCACGGTGCACTTCTCGTTGGCCTGGTCGACAGCGAGGCGGGCGGAGTTCTCGATGCCCTTGCCCAGCGCCGACAGCTCGCCGCTCAGCGGAGCGATGACACCGACGATAAGCGTGCCCTTGCTGGTGTCGCAGCTGGCAGGGTTGTTTCCGCCACCAGCCGGCGTCTCCTGCTTGTTAGTGCCGCAAGCCGCCAGCAGCAGAGCTCCCGCTGCTACCAGCGTCGCGGCCTTCACCGTCTGGTTTCGCACGTGACGTCCCTTCTCCAACAACTGTTCGTCCGAGCATTTGCGCATAGCATGCCGAACCCCACCCTCGTCCATGTCAGAGGGCTGGGGCGGAAAGTAGTAACCATCGCTGTGCTAGTCACGCCCCCAGCGTCCTCGTGACCAGACTGCAACGAAATTGCCCGCCGGTGTCCGCTCATCGGACGAACCGGCCGGAATCGGCCAGGTCTGGTAACACGATCTCAACTTCACAACGCCCTGACACGCAACAGTCCACGACTTCTAGTGTTCTTCCTGTGCCCACTCGGAAGCGGCTGCTGGCGTGGCTGGCCGGCGCCGTGCTCCTGGTCACGGCCGTGATCGTGCTGCGGACCACCGAGACCGACCCGAGCCGGACGGACGCCGGACCCCAGCCCGTGCGGGTCGACCGGTTCGCCTCGGACACGGTGGTGCTGCCGAGCCCCGGCGACCCACCCGCGGCGCCGGACCGGATCGTGGTCACGCCGGACACCGAGCAGCTGCGACTGTCCTGGGCGGACGGTCTGACCGGCGGCACCGCGCCGGAGGGCGTGGTCGGCTACGAGGTGCGCTGGCACCGGGACGGCGGCCCGGTGGCGAGCCGGCTGGTCGCCGCGCCGGACGTGCAGCTCGACGGGCTGCGCAACGGGCGCCGGTACCGGGTCGAGGTCCGCGGCATCGACCGTTTCGGCCAGCGGTCGGCGCCGGCCGAGGTGATCGGCGTGCCCGCGCGGGCGGACCGGCCGTGGCTCGCGGGGCTCACCGGGCTGTACGACGACTTCGGCGATCCCGCGAGCACCCGGGAGAGCTCGCCGCGCTCGCGCTGGCACCTGTCCGGCTTCCGCGGGTGTGTGGGCCTGGGCGCGGCCCGCGTCGGTGGCCGGGGACTGCCGGTCGACCTCGGGTGCGGCGCGGACATGGCCGTGCTGCGGGCACGCGAGCCGATGCGGCTCACCGCGCCGGAGGGCACCGACGGCGTGCTCGGCCGGATCGCGGTGCGGACGGACACGGTCGGGCCGGGTGGCGAGCTCACCGTGGACCTGGTGCCGGGGCGGGCGGACCGGGTCGGCGTCGGGGTGGTGCGGGCGAGCCGGACCGACGAGGTCGACCCCGCGCTGCCGGGCGGCACGATCCGGGTCGTCGTGGCGGACAACGGGGTGCGGGTGGCGGCGGCGCCGGACGTGCGCTCGACCGGCCGCACGACGGAGCTGCACACGGCACCGCGGCGCGGGGCGGGTGTGGTGCACCTGTTCGAGGTCGTGCTGACGACGTCCGGGGTGCGGGTGTACCAGGACGGGCTCGCGGTGGCGGCCCGCGGGGTCGTGCCGGCGTGGCGCGCGGCGTCGGTGCTGCTGGGGTTGCACGGGCCGGACGGGCGGCGGTCGCGGGTGCACGTGTCGGCGGCGGGGTTCAGCGGTCCGCCGGTGGCGGCGCCGGGCGTGGTGGAGGCGTCGGTGAACGCGGGGACCCAGCAGGTGCTGGGCCTGGCGGCGCAGGAGCCGGGCATCGGGATCGCGCGCACGCCGCTGCGGTCCGCGCGGTCGGCCCGGCTGGTGGCGACGATGACGGTGACGCCGGAGCTGGACCCGCGCGGGGTGGTGGTGCAGCTGGGCACGCTGCGGGTCCCGGCGCGGCCCACGGTGACGGCGCCCGCCCGGGTGCAGGGCGCGACGCTGACCGTGGTCGCCGACGTGCCCGCGGCGCTCCTCGGCCCGCACGGGCCGGACACGCTCACGCCGTTCGTGCTGCGGGCGCCCGGGACGAGCCCGCAGGTGTCGCTGCTGGAGACGTACCTGGAGATCACGCCGACGCCGTCCTGGGCGCAGACCGAGCCGCCGTCGATCAGCCGGCCGGAGCTGCCCGACGGGCTGCCCGTGGTGGGTGTGGTGCTGGGCAACGCCGCCGGCGAGCCGCTGGACAGCACGACCGTGCCGCGGCGCGGGCAGTTGGTGCTCGACGTGACGCTGGACGCGGCGACCGCGCAGTGGGACACGGGCGCGGTCGCAGGCGTGCAGGGCCTGCAGGTGCGGCTGGACCGCGCGCTGATCGCGGGCGTGCCGACGGCCGCGGACGGCCCCGGCGTGGGCGGCCGTTACGCGGTGTCGATCGCCGTGGGCCGGCTCGCCGTCGGACCGCACACGATCGAGGTGCGCGAGTACGGCACCGACGGCCGCGAGCGGCCATTCTCGGCGCTGCTGAACTTCGTGGTCAGTTGATGTTCTCGACCACGGCCTCGGCGACGGCCTTCATGGTGGCGCGGCGGTCCATGGCGGTGCGCTGGATCCAACGGAACGCCTCGGGCTCGGACAGGCCCTGCTTGGTCATGAGGAGGCCCTTGGCGCGCTCGATGAGCTTGCGGGTCTCCATCCGCTCGGTGAGCGTGGCGACCTCGGTCTCGAGGGCCGCGAGCTCGGAGAAGCGGCTGACCGCGAGCTCGATGGCCGGGACGAGATCATGCTTGGCGAACGGCTTGACCAGGTAGGCCATGGCGCCGGCATCCCGCGCGCGCTCGACCAGGTCACGCTGGCTGAAGGCGGTGAGGATGACGACGGGGGCGATGCGCTCGCCCGCGATGGCCGCCGCCGCGTCGATGCCGTCGAGCTTGGGCATCTTCACGTCGAGGATCACGAGGTCGGGCCGCAGCTCCGTGGCCATGGCGACGGCCTGCTCGCCGTCGGCGGCCTCCCCCGCAACGTGATAGCCCTCTTCCTTGAGCATCTCGACGAGATCGAGCCGGATCAGTGCCTCGTCTTCGGCCACCAGGACGCTTCGTTGCACGGCCGGGCCGGACTGGGCCTCGGCAGCCTGCTCGGTCACCGGGGTCCTCCTGTTTCTCGGGTACCGCTCTGAAACTCCAGCCTACCGGCGGTCCGGAGTGGCGACCGGACTCCGAGACGGTGATCACCATAATGTAACGAGCCGGTAACACCTGCCGTGACGTAACTCATCACGCCGTTCGCTCGGGCTGCCAGCCGACGTCGATCCCGGCCCCGCCGCTGGTCAGCGGTGTCGCGGCGGACCTCGCCGCGCCACCCGGCCTCGGGGTCGTCCCGCCCGCACCGGCGCAGCGAGATCGCCCCGAGGCCGATGGCATCCGCGGGCCGCGCAGGCCCGCCCACCCCACCGCGGCCGTCTAAAGTGTCTGCTCCAGCCGCTGCGCCACCAGCTTGACGAACCGGCCGGGGTCGGCGAGGTCGCCACCCTCGGCGAGCAGCGCCATCCCGTAGAGCAGCTCGCCGACCTCGGCGTTCGCGCGCTCCTCGGCGTGCGCGGTCCGCAGGCCGGTGACCAGCGGGTGGCCGGGGTTGAGCTCCAGGATCCGCTTGATGCGCGGCAGCTCCTGGCCCGACGCGCGGTACATCTTCTCCAGCATCGGCGAGACGTCCTGCGTGTCGCCGACGATGCAGGCCGGCGAGGTGGTCAGCCGCGAGGAGAGCCGCACCTCCTTGACGTCGTCGGCCAGGGCGGCCGTCAACCAGGCGAGCAGCGGGCCGAACTCCTCCTGCTGGCGCTCGGCGTCGTTGTCGGGGTCGAGGTCGACCTGCCCCTTGGCGATCGACCGGAACTGCTTGCCGTCGAACTCGCCGACGGTGTCGGCCCACATCTCGTCGATCGGGTCGGTGAGGACCAGCACCTCGAAGCCGCGGTCGCGGAAGGCCTCCATGTGCGGCGAGCTCTCGATCGCCGTCCGGGACTCGCCGGTGAGGTAGTAGATGTGCTCCTGGCCGTCCTTCATGCGCTCCACGTACTCGCGCAGGGTGGCCGGCTTCTCCGCGTCGTGGGTGGTGCCGAAGGAGCAGATCTCGAGGATCGCGTCCCGGTTCTCCTGGTCGGCGACCAGGCCCTCCTTGACCACGCTGCCGAAGGCGGCCCAGAGCGTCGAGTAGCTCTCCGGGCTGTCGGCCAGCATGGTCTTCACCGTGGCGAGGACCTTCTTGACCAGGCGGCGGCGGATGAGCTGGATCTGCCGGTCCTGCTGAAGGATCTCGCGCGACACGTTCAGCGACAGGTCCTGCGCGTCGACCACGCCCTTGACGAAGCGCAGGTACTCGGGGACGAGCGCCTCGCAGTCGTCCATGATGAACACGCGCTTGACGTAGAGCTGGACGCCGCGCTTGCGTTCGCGGACGAACAGGTCGAACGGTGGCTGGGCCGGGATGAACAGCAGGGCCTGGTACTCGAACGCGCCTTCGGCCTGCAGGCGGATCGTCTCGAGCGGCTCGGCCCAGTCGTGGCTGATGTGCCGGTAGAACTCGTGGTACTCGGTCTCGGTGACCTCGCTGCGCGGGCGTGCCCAGAGGGCCTTCATCGAGTTGACGGTCTCCCCGGCCATTCGGATCGGCCAGGTGATGAAGTCGGAGTACCGCTTGATGATCTCCCGGAGCTTGTCCGGAGCGGTGTAGTCGAAGAGGCGGTCCTCGGTGTCCTCTGGCTTGAGGTGCAGCGTGACCGCGGTGCCCTGCGGCACGTCGTCCGCGGGCTCGATCGTGTAGGTCCCCTCGCCGGTGGACTCCCAGCGCACGCCCTCGCCGCTGCCCGCCCGCCGCGTCACGAGCGTGACCTTGTCGGCGACCATGAAGCTGGCGTAGAAGCCGACCCCGAACTGCCCGATGAGGTCGGCCGCCGTCTCGCTCTCCTTCTCCTTCAGCTTCCGCAACAACTCGGCCGTCCCCGACTTGGCGATGGTCCCGATGAGGTCGACGACCTCGTCCCGCGACATGCCGATGCCGTTGTCCCGCACGGTCAGCGTGCGCTCCCCCGCGTCGACGGCAACGTCGATGTGCGGATCGGCGGTGTCCGCGTCGAGGTCCTTGTCCCGAAACGCCTCGAGCCGCACCTTGTCCAGCGCGTCGGAGGCGTTGGACACGAGCTCCCGGAGGAAGATGTCCTTGTTCGAGTAGATCGAATGAATCATCAGCCGCAGGAGCTGGCGAGCCTCGGACTGGAACTCGAGTGTTTCGGCCACGGTGTTCCTTTCGCTGTTTTCATCCGCCTCGCCCGCCCCCAGACGCAGCCACAGATGGTACGAAAGTCCCCCGACCCAGGTACCCGAAACCCTCCCGAGCGGCCCCCCGGTGATCCCGTAGAGTCGTCACGCGTCAGCCCCCGTAGCCCAACCGGCAGAGGCAACGGACTCAAAACCCGTCCAGTGTGCGTTCGAATCGCACCGGGGGCACCACAAGGATGGGAACAAGATCGCCGCTCGATTCGGGCGTCTCCTGCTCTTGTTTGCGCTGTTCATGGCGTTGCCGGGCCTCGTCGAGAGACAAGACGGCCGCGTCCTGGGCAGTCCGACTGGCGGCGGTGATGGTGGGGCCGGTCAGGGTGACCCGGCAGGTGGCGGTGTGGGTGTCGCGGTTGTAGCGGATCTCCAGTCGAAGGGCTTCGAACCGGGCGCGGGCGAGTTCGTCGGGCAGCTGGTCGACTTCGATCTTCATCACGGGGAGTGCGTCGATCAGGTCGGGGTTGGGCGCGGCCAGAATGCGCTGCTCCACCTGTGCGAGCCGTGTCTCCAGTTGTTCGCGCTGGGCTCGGAGCTCGGCGCGCCGCTCGTTGATGTCGCGGACGAAGTCCTCGTCGGGGGCGTCGACAAGTTCGAAGTTGCGGATGGTCCGCTTGATCTTGATGTCGATGTCCGCGATGGCCCGTCGGAGACTGGTGACCTGCTGTTCCCGCTCCTGCTGCACCGTGGCGTCGAGGTGACGGAGGTTGGCGTCGAGCAGTTGGCGACGGTAGTCGCCGAAGACGTGGTCAGACAGGAACGCGTTGACCTTCTCCAGCAGGTGGTCCTCGCGGACGAAGACGCCACCAGCCGCTGGATGGCCGACCGGGAGGTACGCCTTCCTGGGCGCGCAGGCGTAGTACACCCGCTTGCGGGTCTTGCCTCCCATGCGCCGACCGCACAGGTCACAGAAGAGGTAGGTGCGGAAGAGGTAGGACCGTTTGGTCTGCGGATGCTTGGTGTTGGCTCCGGCGGCGGTGCGGGAGCCGAACCGGTGGCCGCTGACTTCTTGGGCCTGGATGAAGGTGTCGAGGTCGACCAGTACCTCGTGCACGGGTTTGGGTGACCAGATCCATTCGGAGACGGGGTTGCGGGCGTTGCCGCGGGACTTGCGGGCGCGGCGGTTCCACACCATGTGCCCGGTGTATTTCGGGTTGGTGAGGATGTCGCGCACGTTGGAGTAGGTCCACAGCCCAACCGCCCGCGAGGGGGTGTTCGGTGTGGGCGGCGGGTTGGTCGCCAGATCTCGGTTGAGCCGGTCGGCGATGGGCTGGTAGCCCAGTCGCTCTTCCAGCCGCCACTTGAAGATCCGCTTAACGACGGGGGCTTCGGCCGGGTTGGGCTCGAGGAAGGTCTTCTTCTGGCCCTTGGCGCGTTTGGCCGGGACCGGGTGAGGGACGTATTTGGCCTGGAAGCCGTAGCAGGGCTTACCGATGTTGAAGCCCTCCTCGGTGTGCACTGCGATGCCGTCCCAGGACTTTTCCAGCATCTCGACCACGTAGAACTCGGAGATGCCTTGCTTGACCCGTCGGGTGAGCAGCTGGGTGGCGACCTTGGCTTTGCGGCCGGTGCCGTCTTGGGTGAGGGTGAACGGCTCGTCGGCGGCGAGCAGCCGTACCCCTGCGCGTTCGAGTCGGTTCTCGATGTCGGTGGCGATGTAGGTGCGGCGGGCGATGCGGTCGATGGACTCGCAGATGACGAAGTCGAAACGGCGGTCGGGCCGCTCGGCTTCGGCGAGCAGGTCCTGGATGCCGCCCTCGCGCGCGATGGGTATGTCGAACTGCTCGTGCGCGGTGCTCTTACCGCGGGCGTCGAGGTCCTTGCGGCCGGACTCGATGTCGTAGAAGTTCGCCACGATGACCGCGTCCTCGGGGAGCACGAGCTGGGAGGCGCGGTACTGACGTGGCAGCGACAGGGTGCGGTCCTGCTGGTCGTAGGTCGAGGTGCGGCCCGCCCACGCGAAGCGCAGCAGCCGAGGCCGCGCCTCGGCTGTCTCGGTGTCGTCGTGTCGGCGGTACGGGCTGCGGGCGCGGCCTACTGGGCGGTCGTCCGCCCACTTGCGGACGAGTTCCGGGCCAGCCATGCGGTCACCTCCCTCAGCACACGTGCCTGCTGGTGCGCGAGCGCTTCGCCGTCGGGCCCGTCAAGGAACTGAGTGTCGAAGACCACTTCCGGCGCTTCGGACTCGAACTTGTGCGCGCTCGTCGCCCGGCGACGCCGACCGACCGCAGGCGATGGCCTCGTCGCCTCGTCGCGGCCGGGCGGGCGTCGGCGGGCGGTGTCGGGCTTCTTCGTCATCGCACCTCGCCCCCTACGTCAACGGTCGGGTCGTCGGTGAGGTCGCGCATCAGGTTGTGCGCCTGGGTCGCCCAGTCCGACAGCCCCGACGGCCCCGCTTGCGGCGAAGGTGCGGTCGATGCCGGGAAGTCCTGTGGGACCGTGGCGGTGAGGGTGGCGACGCGAACTCCGCACTCGGCCAGCTCCCGGAGCACCGCTTGGTGTTCGGACCTCCGGCGAGGCAGGCGCGACTCGTCAACGCACGCCACCACGTCGAACCCACGGTGGCGCTCGTGTGCCTGCCGGATCAGCTCGACAAGGCCGCCGTGCACTCCATGGCCCGCCAACGACAGGACTCGCGGTGTGCCGTCGAGCTGACGGTTCCACACTCCGATGTCAGCGAAACAGGCCGAGATCGGGATCGACTCCGGCAGGGCTGTCGCGACCGCGTGGAGTTGCCGCAACAGCGACAGCGGAGCGTCCCTCGCGCTTCCGCACTTGCCGTAGAACGCGACTCGTGGATGTCCTGTTTGGATCGTGGGGCGCTGGGCGGGGTTGTTGTCACCGGCCATCTCGCGCTCCTTTCTCTTACAGCACTTGATGTTCGAGCGCCGTCGGGTTGGACGGGCAGGTGTATCCACGCTCCGTACACCCGAGATGGTCAAGCGCGGTACGACGCGACACTCGCGTCGCCGCGCTACCGCGTTCGATCGCCTGGGACGGGTGATCCCCCGCCCCAGGCGGATTCGTCCCGCTGCACGCGAACTGGCGGCGGTTCCGTGCCGAGCGGGCACCTGCCGCACGTTTGCTGTTGACCCCGGCGCGACGAAACAATCCGGTGCTGTTCTGTGCGACCAGCTCGCGAACAAAAACGATTCGGTTGACGTCACGCCGCACGTCTCGGAGCGATTTCTGTGCGGTGTTCGATCCGCACCTGTGGTTCGCGATTCGTTGAACCGACGAGGCGAATCCGCCGTCGGGCATCCAGGTTGGAGACGGCCGAGCTGGATG
>NZ_DASWSJ010000222.1:0-5260 GCF_036402745.1 Actinophytocola sp.
CTCGTCGCCGCGGGGCGGTTGATTGACGAGGACCCCGAGCTCGCTCTCGAGCACGCGCGCTTCGCCCGGTCGCGGGCGGCCCGGGTGTCGCTGGTCCGCGAGGCCGCCGGCCTCACCGCCTATCACGCCGGCGAGTGGGCCGAGGCCCTCGGCGAGCTGCGGGCCGTCCGGCGGATGAGCGGCGGCCAGGCGCACCTCCCGGTCATGGCCGACTGCGAGCGTGCGCTCGGCCGGCCCGAGCGGGCGCTCGACCTGGCGGCCGAGGCAAGCAGAGACCTGCCCAAGGACACCGCCGTCGAGCTCAAGATCGTGGCCGCCGGGGCGCGGCGGGACATGGGGCAGCTCGACGCCGCGGTCGTGGCTCTCCAGGGGCCCGACCTCGACCCCAAGATCCGGCAGCCCTGGAGCGCTCGCCTGTTCTACGCCTACGCCGACAACCTCGAGGCCGCCGGTCGCACCGAGGACGCCATTCGCTGGTTCCTCAACGCCGCCGAGGCCGACGTCGACGAGGAGACCGACGCGGCCGAGCGGGCGTTCGCCCTGAGGGAAAACGAATGACCCTTCTCGACCTCTACGACACGCTCCTCTTCGACCTCGACGGCACCGTCTACCGCGGCGAGTCCGCCATCGACGGTGCCGCCGAGGCGGTCGAGGCCGCCCACCAGGCCGGCGTCACCGTCCGCTTCGTCACCAACAACGCCTCCCGCGGGCCCGACGAGGTCGCCCGCCACCTCACCGACATCGGCATCCGCGCCGAGCCCAAGGAAGTCAGCACCAGCGCGCAGGCCGCCGCCAAGGTGGTCGCCGAAAAGACAGTCGCCAAAAAGACAAGCGGCACGGTCCTCGTCGTCGGGTCGGAAGCCCTGGAGCACGAGATCCGGCTGGTCGGCCTCACCCCGACCAGGACGGCCGACGACGACGTGCAGGCCGTCGTGCAGGGCCTCAGCAAGGACACCAGCTGGCGTGACCTGGCCGAGGCCTGCGTCGCGATCAACGCCGGCGCCCTCTGGGTCGCGTGCAACGTCGACCGCACCCTGCCCACCGAGCGCGGCCTGCTTCCCGGCAACGGCGCGCTCGTCGCCGCCCTCCGCGCCGCCACCGGCCTCGAGCCCGTCGTCGCCGGCAAGCCGGCCACGCCGCTGATGGACGAGGCGATGCGCGCCGCGGGCGGCACCAACGCGCTCGCCGTCGGCGACCGGCTCGACACCGACATCGCCGGCGCCGTCGCGGCCGGGCTCGACTCGCTGCTCGTCCTCTCCGGCGTCTCCACGCCCAAGGAGCTCATCGAGGGCGACCTGCGGCCCACCTACCTCGCCGCCGACGTCCGCGCGGTCACCGACGACCCCGACCGGCTGCGCATCGGCGCCAAGCCCGGCTGGGAGATCGAGGACGGCGTGGTTCGCGGCGCCGGCGACCCGCTCGACCTGCTGCGTGCCCTCTGCGCCACGCCGCACACCGGCGAAATCCGGGCGGCGAACGGCGACGCGGCGGCGGCGCTGCGGCACCTCGGCCTCCCGCATGAGCTAGCGTGACAGGGTGCAGTTCGACGGCATGACACCCCAGGATCCGGCGGCCGCCACCAAGCTCGCTGTCGAGGCCGCCGTCGCCGGCACCGACGGGCTCGACACCGTTCCGCTGGCCGAGCACGTGGCCAGGTTCGACGCGGTGCACGTCGCGCTCAACGACGCGCTCTCGCGCATCGACACGGACTGACCCGTGCCCCGCCGGACACGGCTGGACGCGGAGCTTGTTCGCCGTGGCCTCGCCCGCTCGCGCGAGCACGCCTCGCAGCTCATCGCGGCCGGCCAGGTGACCGTGCGCGGCACCGTCGCCGGCAAGCCCGCCACCGCCGTCGAGACCGACGCGCCCGTCGTGGTCCGCGAACAGGTCGGCGACGACTGGGCCTCGCGCGGCGCGCACAAGCTCATCGGCGCGCTCGACGCGTTCGCCATCGACGTCGGCGGCAAGCGGGTGCTCGACGCCGGCGCCTCCACCGGCGGGTTCACCGACGTGCTCCTGCGCCGCGGCGCCCGTGAGGTCGTCGCCGCCGACGTCGGCCGGGGTCTGCTGGTCTGGCGGCTGCAGACCGACGACCGCGTCCTCGTGCTCGACAAGACCAACGTCCGCGCGCTCACCCCCGAGCAGACCCGGGGCCCGGTCGACCTCGTCGTCGCCGACCTGTCGTTCATCTCGCTGCGCCTGGTCCTCCCCGCGCTGCTGGCGTGCACCACCGAGGACGCCGACCTGGTGCCGATGGTCAAGCCGCAGTTCGAGGTCGGCAAGGACCGGCTCGGCTCCGGCGGCGTGGTCCGCGACCCCGGACTCCGGGCCGCCGCCGTCCGCACGGTCGGCGCGGAAGCCGAGGCGCTCGGCCTGCGCGTGCACGGCGTCACGGCCAGCCCCCTTCCCGGCCCGTCCGGAAATGTCGAATACTTCGTGTGGTTGCGTCGCGGCGAGCCGAACCCGGACGCCGCCGCACTCGTCGAGACCGCCGTTCGGGAGGGGCCGCAATGACCGGACGTGAGGTGCTCCTCGTCGTGCACACCGGTCGGGCCGACACCCGGCACACGGCCGAGAAGGTCGCCGGCTGGTTCAACGCGGCCGACATCAAGCTGCGCGTGCTCGCCGACGAGGCGCCCCAGCTCGACAGCTCCTGCTATCAGACCGTCGTGCACGGCGGGCCCGAGGCCGCGGCCGGCACCGAGCTCGTGTTCGTCCTCGGCGGCGACGGCACGCTGCTGCGCGCGGCCGAGCTCGCCCGCCCGGCCGGCGTGCCGGTGCTGGCCGTCAACATGGGCCGGGTCGGCTTCCTCGCCGAGGCCGACTCGGACATCCTCGAGCAGGCCGTCGCCCAGGTCATCGCGCAGAAGTACGAGGTCGACGACCGGATGACCGTCGACGTCACCGCGTCGCTCGCCGGGCGGCGGCTCGCGCACACGTGGGCGCTCAACGAGGCAAGCGTGGAGAAGAGCAGCCGCGAGCGGATCCTCGACGTGCGGATCGAGGTCGACGGCCGGCCCGTGTCCTCGTTCGGCTGCGACGGCGTGCTGTGCGCGACGCCCACCGGCTCCACGGCGTACGCGTTCTCCGCGGGCGGCCCGGTCGTGTGGCCGGACGTGCAGGCGCTGCTGGTGGTGCCGAGCAACGCGCACGCCATGTTCTCCCGGCCGCTCGTCGTGTCGCCCGATTCCGTGGTCGCGGTCGAGGTCGACCCGGACGGTCACCCCGCGGTGCTGTGCTGCGACGGCCGGCGGACGTTCGTGCTGCCCCCGGGCGCGCGGGTCGAGGTGGTCGGCGGCACGAAGCCGACCAGGCTGGTGCGGCTGCGCGAGGGTCCGTTCACCGACCGGCTGGTGCAGAAGTTCGAGCTGCCGGTGCAGGGCTGGCGCAACCGCTGAGCGATCTCGCCCAGCGAATCGAACACACATGTGGATAGGTGCGGGCTTTCGTCGGTGAGAACCGATAAAGTGCGCGCTGTGTTGGCCGAAATGCGCATCGAGGGCCTCGGCGTCATTGACGAGGCCACGCTCGAACTGGATCCGGGTCTCACCGTCGTCACCGGCGAGACCGGTGCTGGCAAGACCATGGTCGTCACCGGGCTGCACCTGTTATCAGGTGGTCGGGCCGAGGCGTCGAGAGTGCGCAGCGGCGCGCAGCGAGCCGCGGTGGAGGGGCGCTTCGACGCGCCACCGGGTAGCGCGGCGGCCAAGGTCGCCGGCGACGCGGGCGCCGACCCCGATGAGGACGGCGCGCTCATCGCGCTGCGCACGGTCACGCCCGACGGGCGGTCCCGGGCCCACCTGGGCGGCCGGTCGGTCCCGGTCGGCGTGCTGTCCGACCTGTCCGAGCAGCTCATCGCGGTGCACGGGCAGAACGACCAGCTCCGGCTCATGCGCCCGGCGGAGCAGCGGGCCGTGCTCGACCGGTTCGCCGGCGAGGAACTGCTCAACGCGCTCACGGAGTACCGGCGGCTGCGCGACGAGTGGCACCAGGTCAGCACCGAGCTGGCCGAGCGCACGGCGCGCTCACGCGAGATGGCGCGCGAGGCCGACCTGCTGCGGCACGGGCTCGCCGAGATCCAGGCCGTCAACCCCGAGCCGGGGGAGGACGACGAGCTGGTGGCCAAGGCCCGCCGGCTCGCCGACGCCGACCAGCTCCGCGAGGCGGCCACCGGGGCGGCGTTCGCCGTCAGCGGATCGCTCGAGGGCGATCCCGACGCGCCGGGCGCGCTCGGTCTCGTCGCCGACGCGCGCAACCGGCTGTCGTCGTCGGAGGATCCCCGGCTGCGGGAGCTGGAGCCCAGGCTCGCCGAGGCCGAGGCGTTGCTGGCGGATGTCGGCACCGAGCTCACCAGCTACCTGGAGTCGCTCGACGCCGACCCGGCCGTGCTCGAGCAGGTGCTGGCGCGGCAGGCCGAGCTGAAGGGGCTCACCAGGAAGTACGCCGCCGATGTCGACGGCGTGCTCGCGTGGGCCGCCGACGCCGAGCAGCGGCTGGCCGGGCTCGACACGTCCGAGGAGGCGCTCGCCGAGCTCGAGCGTCGCCGTTCGGAGCTGGCCGGGTTGCTGGCCGAGCGGGCGCAGCGGGTCACCGAGCTGCGGGTGCTGGCGGCCGACCGGTTCGCGCAGGCGGTCACGGTCGAGCTGGGTGGCCTCGCGATGGGCCAGGCCACGATCAAGGTCCTCATCAGCACGCGCTGGGCCGAGGCGACCGAGCCGTACGCCCTGCGCGTGGCCGGCGGTGACGGCGGTGTCGTGCTGGCGCACGCGGGCGCGGATGGCATCGACGAGGTCGAGCTGCGCATGGCCGCCCACGACGGCGCCCAGCCGCTGCCGGTCCACAAGGCCGCCTCCGGCGGTGAGCTGTCCCGCGTCATGCTGGCGATCGAGGTGGTCCTCGCCCACTCCGACCCGGTGCCCACCCTGGTGTTCGACGAGGTCGACGCGGGTGTCGGCGGCCGAGCGGCGGTGGAGATCGGCCGGCGGCTGGCCAGGTTGGCGACGAGTCACCAGGTCATCGTGGTCACGCACCTGGCGCAGGTCGCCGCGTTCGCCGACCGGCACCTGGTCGTGGACAAGAGCGCGCGGGGTGGGGTCACCCGGAGTGACGTGCGGCGGGTCGACGACAAGGATCGGGTCGTCGAGCTGGCGCGGATGCTGGCCGGCATGGACTCGACCGAGACCGGTCGGGCACATGCCGAGGAGTTGTTGGCTGTCGCGGAGGCGGACAAGGCTTCCGCTGGAGGGAAGCGGCGGAAGCG
>NZ_DASWSJ010000223.1:0-4881 GCF_036402745.1 Actinophytocola sp.
GGCCGGGCTGCGCACCGCCTTACCGGTCCGCTCGGCCAGCACCAGCAGACACCCCAGCGTGAGCCCGGCCGCACCCACGAACGGGGTGATGGCCAGCAGCGGCACGCACACGGCGGTCAGCGCGTAGCCGGCGATCGTCGCCGGCCAGTAATTGCCGGAGCGGTCCACCCGGGTGCCGAACGGCAACCGGAGCACCAGGGCCAGCCCCTCCCCGGCGCCGGTGACCAGGCCGACCAGCAGCGCCGACGCCCCGAGGGAGGCCAGCAGCGGACCGGTGATGGAGCGGGCGCCCTCGTAGACCATGTCCGCGGCGAGACTGACTACGCCGAAGCCCACGACGGCCCGCCACGGTGACCACGCCGGGCGCGTCGATGGCGCGCCCACGGAGGCAAGCGCGGGTGCCTCCTCCGGCATCGACGGCGCACCGCCGGTGTGTTCGGACACGGTTTCCCCTCCCGCGGTTGGCCGCCGACCCGGCGGGCACTTGCCTACTACAGTCTGACGTAGTACATCGTGACCGCGTGGCGCGCCGCACCGCCACCTCGAGGAGCCCCCCGCACATGGACACCCTGCACCGTCTCGACGACCGGCTGCTCAACGACGTTAACGACCTCGCCCGGCACACCGGCTGGCTGCACGGTGCCGCGCTCGGCTACGCCACCTACGGCGTGGTCCTGTTCGCCGCGCTGCTGCTGACCGGTGTGTGGTCGCGCCGCGCCGGCACCGACCGGGCGCTGGCAGCGGCTTGCTGGGCACCCGTGGCGACGCTGCTGGCGGTCGGGCTGAACCAGCCGCTGGTGTCCGCGTTCGCCGAGGCGCGCCCGTACACCACCCATCCAGGCCTTCTGGTGCTGGCCACCCGCAGCAGTGACTTCTCCTTTCCCAGCGACCACGCGGTGATGGCAGGAGCGACCGCGGCCGGGCTGTGGCTGGTCTCCCGCGCCCTCGGCGCGCTCGCCACGGTGGCGGCACTGGTCATGGCGTTCTCCCGGGTCTACATCGCGGCGCACTACCCGTGGGATGTCGCGGCCGGGCTGGCCTTCGGGGCGCTGGTGACCCTGCTGGGCTGGGCGCTGCTGGGGAGCCTGCTGACCGTCCTCACCGGCTGGCTGCGCTCCCAGCCGGGGCTGCGGCAGGTTTTCCCCGCTCCCGTGACGAGGCCCGCGGCGCGTGAGCCGTCTACGCCAGGGGCGGCCGCGGCGTGAGCGGTCTCATCCACCGCATCCTCGAGCTGCCCGGCGGGCTGGTCCTGGTCATCACGGGCCTGGTGGTCTTCGCCGAGGACGCGCTGTTCGTCGGGTTCGTCATCCCCGGCGAGACCGTCGCCCTGCTGGCCGGGGCCGCCGCCAAGCTCGGGCACGTATCCCTGGCCGGCGTGCTCATCGTGGTGATCGTCGCCGCCATCGTCGGCGACACCGTGGGCTACGAGATCGGCCGCCACGTCGGTCCGCGGGTGCTGCAGTGGAAGATTCTGAAGAAGCGACGCAAACGGCTCGACGACGCCCAGGACTTCCTGGCCCGCCGCGGCGGCAGCGCCATCTTCCTCGGCCGCTGGGTCGCCTTCTTCCGCGCCGTCATGCCCGCGCTCGCCGGCACCGCCCGGATGCGGTACCCAAAGTTCCTCGCCTACAACGCCGCCGGCGGCGTTGCCTGGGGCGCCGCCGTCGTCCTCCTCGGCTACGCCGCCGGCGCCTCCTACGCGAAGGTGGAGAAGACCTTCGGCCGCGACGCCGCCTTCGTCGTCCTGGCTATCGTGATCGTCGCCGTTATCGTCTGGCGGGTCCAAAAGCACCGCGCCGAGCGGCGTAGCGACGCCGGCGACCGCAGCTGAGTTGCCGCGAGGCCGCCTACCACTGCCCCGTCTACGGGACCAGACGAGAAAGCGAGGACCACGACCCGGCGCCAAGGGTGCATGAGCCCCACAGAAAAGCGGTCCGCGGGTGACCCACTGCTGTTTCGGTTCAGGTAGCCATTGCTTGCAAACACCCGTCAATGATTCCGCTTCGACACTTCGTTCCACCTCGCAGTTGACGTCTACTTACCCTTCAACGTCCCTCGCAAAAGGGACGGGACGGCCCGCTCGCTACCAATATGGGTAGCACGGGCCCCGCTTCCCGGGGCCCATCGGCATTTCTGGGGGTGACCTGTTGGTCATTGTTGGGTGGCTCGTCGAGGAGGCGGTCACCGAGGTCGACGGCTCCCGCCTGGTGTGGGGCACCCCCAAGACCCACGGCCGCCGCTCGGTACCGCTGCCGCGGTTTCTGGTCGACGAGCTGGCCCGGACGGTGGTGACCCGCCCTGCCGACGATTTGGCCTTCCGCTCGCCGCAGGGCGCGGTGCTGCGCAACCGGAACGCCCGGTCCGCCTGGTTCGACGCCGCAGCCCGGGCCATTGGAGAGCCCGGACTCACGCCGCACGAACTCCGGCACACCGCAGCCTCGCTGGCGATCAAGGCCGGCGCCAACGTCAAGGTCGTGCAGCGGATGCTCGGGCACGCCTCGGCGGCCATGACCCTGGACCGCTACGCCGACCTGTTCGACGACGACCTGGACGACGTGGCAGACCGGCTGGACGCGCTGCGGGCCGCATCCCGCGGATGAGTTGCGGACGTTCTGCGGACTGAGACCCCGTCGGAGGGCGCGCCGGAGCCCCGACGGAGGTGAAACCGCAGTTCAGCGGAGTGGAGACGAGGGGAATCGAACCCCTAACCCCCGCCTTGCAAAGGCGGTGCTCTGCCAATTGAGCTACGTCCCCGAGGGGTGAGTCTGTGGCGGGCTCAGCGACCCGAGGGGGTGCTGACCGCCTGAGGGCCACGGGTGGCCTCGTGCCAAAGGTCGGCCTCGGCCTTGCCGCCGGCGCGCTTACGCACCGCCGCCAGGGCCCCGGCGGCGACTGCGGCCAGCACCAGCTTCTTCAGCACGCGGAGTTCCTCCTCGAGCGATCGGTGCGCCCCCGGAGCGGCGACCAGCGTGGTGCTCGGTGCCGGGGGCTTGCGCGACCGACAACCTGGCACACGGGTGGGCCTGGGAGGACTTGAACCTCCGGCCTCATCCTTATCAGGGATGCGCTCTAACCAACTGAGCTACAGGCCCGTGAACCTCGAACAGCTTACCTGGGCGGAAACGCCCCCCGGTCACGGGGGGACGGCTCCTGGCCGCGGTGCGGTCCGGAGGACCGCAATGTGCTCAGTCCCGCTCGGAGAGGGTGAGTTCGAGGCCGCCGACCAGGTCGGAGCAGAGGTTGTAGATGAACGTCCCGACGGTGCACAGCGCCGTCATCAGCACGATGTTGATCGCGCCGATCACCGCCGCCCCGCCGAAGACCACACCCGGCGTGACCACGTCGCCGCCCCTGGCGGAACCGGATGCCGACCCCAGCTGACCGAACAGGTCGTTGAGGGTGTCGAAGACCCCGAGCGCGCTCAGGACGCCGTAGAGCACGCCCACCGCGACCATCCAGATGAAGAACAGCGCGATCGACAGGACCAGCGAGATCTTCAGCGCCGACCACGTGTCGATGTGCCGCAACTGCAGGCGGGCGCGGCGCGGGCCACGGCTCTTCGCCGGCCCCCGGCCGCGGGCACGGGAGGGCGCACCCGTGTCGGCAGCCGCCGCAGCGGCGGAGGAACCGGTCGGTGCGGCGGAGGTGTCCATCGCCGGAGGGACCGTGGCACCGGCACCCGTCGCGGGCGGCACCGGCGGGGCACCGGCGGGAGTCCCCGCCGGCTGGCCCGGGCTACCAGCAGCGGACGTCGTCCCGGCCGCCGCGCTCTGTGCTCGCTGCGATCCCGTGGTCGGGATCGACTGCGTCGACGTGACGGGCGCAGGCTCCACCGGAGCGTTGTCCGTCGGCGCGGCGGCGTCCCCGGTGCGGGACCCGCTGCGCACCGAACTCGGCGTCCGGTCGCTCATGCCAGTCTCCCGTTCCCCAGCGGCCCGGGCCGCGTCGTCGTTGGCCGTCACATTAGGCGTCGGGTTCGTCATTGTCCGTCGTACGCGCGATTGCCACGATCGACACGTCCTCGGGCAAGTTCATGAGCTTGACACCCATGGTCGCGCGGTCCTTGTTGTGCCGCACGCCGTTGACCGGGGTGCGGATCACGCCGCCGCTCGAGGTGATCGCGTAGAGCTCGTCGCCGAGGGTGACCGCCAGGGCTCCGACCAGCACACCCTTGCGCGCCTTCGGGTCGGCCGTCAGCACACCCTTGCCGCCGCGCCCCTGGTTCGGGTAGTTCTCGATGCCGGTCCGCTTGGCGAAGCCGCGCTCGGTCGCGACGAGAACGTCGACGCCCTCCTGCACGACCATCATCGACAGCAGCCGGTCGTCCTCGGACAGCGAGATCCCGCGGACGCCCTCGGTGGCCCGGCCCATCGGCCGCAGCGCGGTGTCGTCGGCGGTGAACCGGATCGACATCGCCTTGCGCGTGACCAGGAGCAGGTCCTGCTCGGGGTCGATCAGCACGGCCCCGACCAGTTCGTCGCCGTCGCGCAGGTTGACGGCGATCACGCCGCCCTGCCGCGGGGAGTCGAACTCGGTCAGCCGGGTCTTCTTGACCTGCCCACGCGCCGTGGCCAAGGCCAGGAACGGCGCGACCGAGTAGTCCTTGATCTGCATGACCTGGGCGATCTTCTCGTCGCCCTGGAAGGCCAGGATGTTCGCCACGTGCGCGCCGCGGGCGGTGCGGTTGGCCTCGGGCAGCTCGTAGGCCTTCGCGCGGTAGACCCGGCCCTTGTTCGTGAAGAACAGGATCCAGTCGTGGGTGGAGCCCACGAAGAAGTGGTCGACGATGTCGTCCTGCTTCAGCGCAGCCCCCATCACGCCCTTGCCGCCGCGGCGCTGGGAGCGGTAGAGGTCGCTCTTCGTCCGCTTCGCGTAGCCGGT
>NZ_DASWSJ010000224.1:0-17908 GCF_036402745.1 Actinophytocola sp.
GCGCGGCTGGCGCCCGGCCGAGTGCTCGCGATCATGCTCGACGGCCTCCGCGCACCGGCCCCGGACGCGCTGCCCGGCCGGCCGCTGAACCGCGCCGACCTCGACGCCGGGTTCGCCGGATAGGGCGCGTCCGGCGGGTCAACATGCCAGGGGCGGCCGGGGCGCGAATCGCGCGGCCAACGATCCGTCAGAGGTGCCTAGTCGGCCTCGAGGGAGATCGCCTGGCTCGGGCACATGTCGACGGCTTCCTCGACGGCCGCGAGCTGCTCGCCCTCGACGTGCTCGACGAGCACCACGACGGTGCCGTCGTCCTCGCTCTGGTCGAAAACGGCAGGCTCGGTGAGCACGCACTGCCCGGCGCCGACGCAGCGGGCGGTGTCCGTGACGACTCGCATCTCTGATCCTCCTCGTGGTTCTGACGCGACCGTACCGTGCGTGTGATCGAGGTCGCTTCGGTGCTCTGTCACGGATCCGGCCGCTACCCAGTCAACCTTGCGACGAAGGGAGAACGTCATGACCCACATCGTGGTTCTCGGCGCAGGTTACTCGGGGCAGGTCGCGGCCAACTTGGCCGCCAGGCGGGCCGACGCGAAGGTGACGTTGGTCAACGACCGGGACCGGTTCGTCGAGCGGGTCCGGCTGCACCAGCTCGCCGCGGGGCAGGAGCTGCGTGAGCGCTCGCTCGCCGACCTGCTGCGCGGGACCGGCGCGTCGCTCGTGGTCGACCGGGTCACGGGGATCGACCCCGGCGCGCACACCGTCGAGCTGGCGGCGGGGGAGCCGCTGCACTACGACACGCTGATCTACGCCCTCGGCAGCCGCGCCGACCTCGAGTCGGTGCCCGGCGTCGCCGAGCACGCGTTCACGGTCGCCGGCGCCGAGCACGCGGCGCGGCTGCGGGAGCGGGTCGCCGCGGGTGGCACGGCCGTCGTCGTCGGCGGTGGGCTGACCGGCATCGAGGCGGCCACCGAGCTCGCCGAGTCGCACCCGGAGCTGAAGGTGCGGCTGCTCACCGGCGACGTCCTCGGCTCGCGGCTGTCCGAGCGCGGCCGCCGCTACCTGCGCCGCTCGTTCGGCCGGCTCGGCATCGAGATCCGGGACGAGACGCGGGTCGCGTCGGTGCGCGCGGACGGCGTGCTGCTGGCCGGCGGCGAGCACGTCGCGGCCGACTTCGTCGTGTGGACAACGGGTTTCACCGTGCCGCCGCTCGCGCGCGAAGGGGGCCTGGCGGTGGATCCGGCCGGCCGGATGATCGTCGACGACACGATGCGCTCGGTCTCGCACCCGGACGTCTACGGCATCGGCGACGCGGCCGCGGTGCGCCGGGCGGACGGCCAGGAGCTGCGGATGGCGTGTGCCACGGGGCTGCCGGCCGCGCAGGCGACGGTCCGCGCGATCACCGCCAGGCTCGCCGGCCGCGAGCCCACGCCGTTCCGGTTCCGGTACGTCAACCAGTGCATCAGCCTGGGCCGGCGGGACGGATTGATCCAGTTCGTCCGAGGGGACGACAGCCCGAGGGAGGCCGTGCTCACCGGCCGGTTCGCGGCGCTGTACAAGGAGATCATCGTGCGCGGCGCGCTCCAGGTGCAACGCCACCCGGGGCTCCCGACCTCGTTCTAGCGGGCCTCGAACCACGGCTCGAGCCGGCGGTACGCGTCGAGGAAGACGGCGTGCCTGCGCCGGTAGGCGGCGGTCCGGTCCGGCTCGGGGGTGAACTCGGCGGTCACCGTGGACAGCTCGCGGGCCACGCCGAACCCGTCGACCAGGCCGACGCCGACCGCCGTGGTGACCGCGGCGCCGAGGCTGTTCGCCTCCTCGACGACGCTGCGGCGGCGGACCGTGGCGCCCCAGACGTCGGCGAGGATCTGCAGCCACAGGTCGCTCGCCGCGCCGCCGCCGATCGCGTCGACCCGGCGGACCGGGTGGCCGGCGTCGCGGAACACGGTGACGCACGTGGCGAGGTTGAACGCGACGCCCTCGAGGACGGCCCGGGTGAGCTCGGCCGGGCCGTGGTGGCGTTCGAGGCCGAGGAAGGCGCCGGCCGCGGCGGGGTTCCAGTGCGGGGAGCGCTCGCCGAGCAGGTGGGGGAGGAAGTAGAGGCCGGCGGTGTCCGCGTCGGCGGCCTCGGCGAGAAGCTGGCGGAACCTCGTGGGGTCCTGGGGCCGGAGCACCTCGGCGACCCAGTCGAGCGACGCGCCGCCGGCCTGCATGGTCGCGGTCGGGACGTAGCGCCCGGGCACCACGTGGTCGAAGGTCATCGTGCGCATCATCGGGTCGAGCATGGGCTCGGTGGCGGCGATCGAGATCCACGACGACGAGCCGAGGTAGGCGTAGGCGCCGTCGGCGGGGTCGAGCACGCCGACGCCGAGCGCGGCGAGCGGCCCGTCGCCGCCGCCGAGGACGACGGGGGTGTCCGGGTTGAGCCCGGTGGCCGCGGCGGCGTCGGCCCGCAGCCCGCCGGCGACGGTGCTCGCGGGGACGATCGGCGGGAACAGCGCGGGGTCGAGGCCGGCGGCGTCGAGGATCTCGCCGCACCACTTGCCGGCGCGCTGGTCGTAGGCGTTGGTGCTGGAGGCGTCGGAGTAGTCGGTGAGCAGCGTGCCGGTCATGCGCGCGACGACGTAGTCCTTGGCGAGGCAGACGTGCTGGACTTCTTTGTAGGCCTCCGGCTCGTTCTCGCGGACCCAGAGGATCTTGGTGAGCGAGTAGGTCGGGTGGACGCGGTGGCCGAGGGTCTCGTAGGCGTGCCGGGCGCCGAGGGTGGCGTTGAGCCGGTCGGCCTGCGCGGTGCTGCGGTGGTCGGCCCAGATGAGGGCGGGCCGGACGGGGCGGCAGGCGGCGTCGAGGAGGACGGCGCCCATCATCTGCGCGGAGAACCCGACGGCGCTGACCTGGTCGGGCCTGGTGCCGGTGCGGTCGAGGAGCTGGCGGGTGGCCGCGCAGACCGCGTCCCACCAGTGCTCGGGATCCTGCTCGGCAACCCCGCCGGCGGCGAAGGTGGTGGGGTAAGCGACGGTGACCGCCGCGACGAGCCCCCCGTCATCGCGGTGCAACGACGCCTTGTCCCCACTGGTCCCCAGATCGTGCGCGACGATCATCGTCAGCTCCGCCTCGCCGTCACGGCTCGGCTTGCCGACACGGTTTTCAACGCCGAGCACCGTGCCCGACATTGTGCACCCCGGGATTGTGCACCCCGGGCGAGCCCGGCACCCCGCGGTTACGGCGGGTTCGGGGTGACCAGCATGTTCGGGACCGAGGCGGCGCTTCGGCGGCGCAGGCGGACCTGGAAGCGGCTGCGGTCGCCGCGGTGGTAGGCGATGAAGTGTTCCACCGGGCGGCCCAGCACGTCCCACGCGGTGCTGTGCAGCAGCAGGACCGGGTCGCCGGGGTCGAGGCGCAGCGCCTCCGCGATGGTCGGGCTCGCGGGCACGGCCTCCAGCAGGCGGGTGCCGTTGTCGAGCTCGACGCCGTACTTGGTCTCCAGCAGGCCGTACAGGGACTGCTCGGTCAGGTCGTCCTGCAGGAGCCCCGGCGCGATGGCCGGCGGCAGGTACGTCCGCACCAGGACCCACGGCTCGCCGTTGGCGTACCGGAGCCGCTCCAGGCAGATCACCGGGTCGCTCTCGGCGAGGCCCAGCTCGGCGGCGACCCCCGCCGGGGCCGGCACGAGCTCCTGCTGCAGGACCGAGGACCGCAGCGTCCCGCCGCGGGCGGTGACGTCCTCGTGCAGCCCGGTGAGCGACTGGAACAGCGTCTCGTCGACCTTGCGGGCCGCGGCGAACGTGCCCTGGCCCTTGCGGCGCACGACCCGGCCCTCGGCCTCCAGCTCGTCCAGCGCCTGGCGCACCACGGTCCGCGACACGTTGTACTGCTCGCACAACGTCACCTCGCCGGGCAGCCTCGTCCCGGCCTCCCAGTGCTTGTCCAGCTGCTCGTCCAGCAGCTGCTTGAGCTGCGCGTAGTAGGGCAGCGGCGAGTCGCGGTCGATTCGGTCGGTCGGCACCCGCGTACGATACGCCTCCACATTCTCCCCCTTACCCGGAATCGGGTGCGACGCGAGCCGCACCCGATTCCGCGGTGGCTATCGCTTTTTCTTCGGTACGTACAGCTTGATGTCGTCGAGTGACGCACTGCCTTCGTACACATTGGTGTAAAGGTCACCGATGACGAAGTAGTCCGGATAGGCCGAACCGTTCACCCATTGGTCCTGCCAGGTCCGCTGCGCGAGGACACCGTTCTGCTTCAGGTCGCCGTTGAACCGGCCGTCGTACTCGTCCGGCGTCACGTTGTAGTGCCAGATCGGCTTGTTGTCCACGACGAACGGGCGGGTGAACCGGAACGTCTGCTGGCCCGACCGGGCGAACAGGCCGCTGATCTCCAGCGTGTACGCGGTCTTGCTGCGCTCGATGGCGATCGTGTAGTCGTTCTGCGGCATCAGCTCCGGCAGCATCTCGCCCGCGGTCGACAGCTGCTGCTCGGCGACCCCACCGGAACACGACGTCATGAACCACTGCGAGTTCCCGACCAGCCCGCCCTTGCCCGGCGTGTATCTCGGCATCCCCGAGATCCACATGTTGACGGTGTTGAAGTTGCTGTCCCGGTAGTTGTAGTAGGTCTTGGTCTTCGCGTCGCAGATCCGGCCGCCGGTGCCGTTGCCGACCCGGTCCGGGTGCTGGGCGAAGGAGTCCATCAGCACCTTGCGGTGGTAGTGCCAGAAGTGGTTGTTGCGCGGCGCGGGATCGGCGAAGTCCACAATGGTCATGAAGTGGAACCCGTTGTACCCGTACGGTCCACTTCGGACGTCCTGCCACTCGCAGTACGGCGCCGCCGCGTTCCCGCTCCAGCCCGGCGTGTACGGGCCCTCGCCCCACGGGTGCTGGGTCTTGCAGCCCTCGGTGGAGTAGCCGTTCTCCCGGCCGTCGTAGGTGACCGAGCCGTTCCGCTTGCCGCCGAAGTCGAGTGTCTTCAGCTTGTACTCGATCCGGTACTCCTGCGGCAGCTTGTTCGTCGGCCGGAAGATCGCGCCACCGGTGTGGTCCGGCACGTTGATGTTCGCGACCTTCCCCGCACCGCGCAGGTTCTCGGTGGTGATCGACGGCTCGGCCTCGATCACGCCGTCCGCGTTCCAGTCCCGTGCGGACAGTGACGCGGTGAGCCACCCGTTCGTGCCGAGCTGGTACTCCTTGCGGTAGGTGTTGAAGCTGTTCAGCTGGTCGGTCCAGGCCTGCCCGTAGTCGTTCTCGTACCACAGCCCGGCGTCGTCCGTCATGGTGTCGAACGGGTCGCCGTAGTTTTCCCGCGCCCACTGCGCGTCTGTCGGTAACGGCGAGCTGAAGTCCTCGGCGTAGAGCAGTTGCCAGCCGGCCCGGCCGCGTTCGCCGGCCTGGCCGCCGTCCGTCGGCGCGGCCGCGGCGGGCGTCACGACACCCGTCACGAACAATGTCGCGACAGCCACCACGTTGAGGCTTCTCGATCGTCGACTCATCAGCCGTTCTCCTTTTAGAACTCACTGTTGGGGTCGTAGTACTCGTTCACGTTGTCGTTGGTGATCTGCGGGGACGGAATTACCGTGTCCTTTTCCGGGGTGGAGCCGTCGTCGAGAATGGCGCCGAGCCGCTCGTAGGCGGCATTGCCCATCTCGACGGCGTTGTTGAGGCCCGTCACCGCGTAGTTGCCGCCTGCCGCGATCGCGGCCAGCGCCTCCTTCTGGCCGTCGATGCCGGCCAGGAAGATCGCGTCGGTCTTGCCCGCGTCCGCGATCGCCTTCTGCGCGCCCAGGCACATCGAGTCGTTCTCGCAGAACACCGCGCCGAGGTCGCCGTGCCGGGCCAGCAGGTTCTCCATCACCCGCAGCCCGCCGTCGCTGCTCCACTCGCCGAAGTCCGGCGCGTCGACCTGCTCGATGCCGGACTGCTTGTCCAGCACGGACTTGAGCCCCTCGGTGCGGGCGATGCCGATCGAGTTGTCCGCCGGGCCGCCCTTGATGATCGCGACCTTGCCCTTGCCGCCGAGCTTGTCCGCGATGAACTCGCCGTCCTGCTTGCCGAGCACGGTGTTGTCCGGGCCGACCCAGCTGGTGTACTCGCCGGTCTGGAACTTCCGGTCCACGAGCACGACCGGGATGCCCTTCTGCTTGATCGCGTTGAGCGCCGCCGGGGCCGCCTCGAGCGGGCCGCCGGAGATGATGATGCCGTCGACGTCCTGGGCGAGGAGCTCCGACACGTTGGAGGTCAGCGTGGCCGCGTCGCCCTTCGCGTCGGTCACCCGCACGTCCACGCCGGCCTTGTCACCGGCGCGCTCGACGGTCTTGGAGATCCCGATGAAGTACGGCGCGCCGAGGGTGAAGTTGACCATGCCGATCGTGCGCGGGCCCGACCCGGCGTCGTTCCCGGACGCGCACGCCACCGCCGCCGACATCGTGATCGCTACGCCCATCAGTGCTATGAGTCGCCGCATGGCAGCTCTCCTTGTTCTGTGGAAGGAAACTCAGGCGTCCTCGCGTCGCCGCGCCAGCACGACGGCGACGATGATCAGTCCCTTGAGGACCTGCTGCCAGTAGCTCTGCACCTCGTAGAGCGTCAGCAGGTTGTCGATCAGCGCGAGCAGGACGACACCGCCGAGGGTGCCGGGCACGCTGCCGCGGCCGCCCGACAGCCGGGCGCCGCCGATCACGCACGCGGCGATCGCGTTGAGCTCGAACGCGACGCCGACGCTGGGCTGGGCGATGCCGACCCGGGAGGCCAGGATCACCCCGGCGAGCCCGGCCAGGAACCCGCTGATCATGTAGGTGAGCAGCACGTGCCGGGGAACGCTGATGCCGGCCAGCCGCACCGCCTCGGAGTTGCCGCCGATGGCCACGATCGACCGGCCGGCCGTGGTGCGGGTGAGGAACAGCCACGCCAGCCCGAAACAGACCAGCATGATCACCGTCGCGATCGGGATCGGGCCGAGCGAGTCGGTGCCGAGGGAGAGGAAGCTGATCTCGGTCGGCGTGATCGGGGTCTCCGAGTACACGTAGGCCAGGCCGCGGATCGTGGTGAGCGCGGCGAGCGTGACGACGAACGGCGCCAGCCGGAACCGGGCCACGAGCACGCCGTTGACCGCCCCGCACGCGACGCCGGTCGCGACGCCGATGGCCATCGCGAGCGGCACCGGCAGGTCGGCGGCGAGCCCGGCGGTGACGATGCCGGTGAGCGCCACCACCGAACCGACGGACAGGTCGATGCCGCCGGTGAGGATCACCGTCAGCATGCCGAGCGCGAGCAGCCCGGTGGTGACCGACTGGCGCAGCAGGTTGGTGAGGTTGTCGTCGGTCAGGAACGACTCGGTCGTGGTCGCGGCCACCCCCAGGAGGACCACGAACGCGACCGCGAACGCCCCGTTGATCAGCAGCGCGCGGTTGCGGAACCTGCGTGCGCCGTCACCGGGGTCCCGCGGACCGGCCACAGTGGACAGCTCGTCGACGGACGTCATGACGCGACCCCAATCGAGTAGGCCAGCACTTCCTCCTCGTCGGTGCTGCCGGCCGGCAGGTCGGCGACCACCCGGCCCTCGTGCATCACCAGCACCCGGTCGCTCATGCCGAGCACCTCCGTGAGGTCGGAGGAGATCATCAGCACCCCGAGCCCGGCCCGGGTCAGCTCGTCGACCATCCGGTAGAGGTCGACCCGAGCGGCCACGTCGACACCGCGCGTCGGCTCGTCGAGGATCAGCACCTTCGGCTTGGCCAGCAGCCACTTCGACAGCACGACCTTCTGCTGGTTGCCGCCGGAGAGGTGCTTCACCGGCCGCTGGATGCCGCGCGGCCGGACGTCGAGCCGGTCGGTCATGTCCCGCACCGACCGTCCCTGGCGGACCCGGTCGATCAGCCCGCGGCGGCGGAACGTGCCCATCGTCGCGAGGGACGCGTTGTCCCGCACCGAGAGGTCGAGGACCAGGCCACTGCGCTTGCGGTCCTCGGTGACGAGCGCGACGCCGGCGGCGATCGCCTCCTTCGGCGTCCGCAGCCGGACCGGGCGGCCGGCCAGCAGGATCTCGCCGGACGTGCGGGGGAACGCGCCGAAGAGGACCTCGGCCAGCTCGCTGCGGCCGCTGCCGACGAGCCCGAACATGCCGACGACCTCGCCGGCCCGCACGGTGATCGACACGTCGTCGAAGACACCCGCGCGGGCGAGCCCTTCGGTGCGCAGGAGCTCCGCGCCGGGCTGGGTGCGCCGGTCGGGGTAGATCTGGTCGAGCCGCCGGCCGGCCATCAGCCGGACGAGCTCGGCCTCGGAGGTCTCGGACGGCGTGGTGGTGGCGGTGACCGTGCCGTCGCGGATGACCGTCACCCGGTCGGCGATCGCCATCACCTCCTCGAGCCGGTGCGACACGTACAGCACCAGCACGCCGTCCGCGCGCAGCGAGCGGATCAGCGCGAACAGCTGGTCGAGGTCGTCGCCGGCCAGGACCGCGGACGGCTCGTCGAGGATGAGGATGCGTGGCTCGCTGGCCATCGCCTTGGCGATCTCCACCATCTGCTGGCGGGCGACGGACAGCCGCCGGGCGTGGCCGCGCACGTCGATGCCGGCGAAGCCGGTGCGGTCGAGCAGCGCGCGGGCCCGGGCGTGCGCCGCCGGCCAGTCGACGAGGCCGCGGCGCTTCGGCAGGTCGCCGAGGAGCACGTTCTCGGTGACCGACAGGTCCGGGACGAGCGTGAGCTCCTGGTGGACGGTCCGGATGCCGAGCTTCTGCGCGGCGTGCGGGTTGCCCAGCGCCACGGGCCGGCCGTCGACCTCGATGCCGCCCGCGTCGCGCTGGACCGCGCCGCAGAGGACCTTGATCAGCGTGGACTTGCCGGCCCCGTTCGCGCCGACGATCGCGCGGACCTCGCCGGCGTCGGCGTCGAGGTCGATGCCGTGCAGCACCTCGACGCCGGAGTAGGACTTGCGCACCCCGTGCAGGGACAGCATCAGGCCAGCGCTTCCATCACGATGATCGTCTTCTCGTCGGTCATCTCGAGCAGCGTGTCGCGCAGCGACTCGCGGCTGCCGCCGGTGTTCTTGCCGCCGCCGAAGGGCAGGTGCTCCGAGCGCAGCGCGGTGGACCCGTTGATGATCACTCCGCCCGCCTCGAGCCGGCGCGCGATCGAGAACGCGCGGCCGATGTCCCGCGTGAACACGGCCGCCTGCAGGCCGAACTCGCTGGCGTTGGCGTGGCGCAGCGCCTCCTCGGCGTCCTTCACCCGGACCAGGGGAGCGACGGGCCCGAAGATCTCCTGGGCGATCTCGGGCTCGTCCGGGCGCACGCCGGTGAGGACGGTCGGGTGGACGAAGTTGCCCTCGCGCTTGCCGCCGACCGCGAGCGTGGCCCCGTCGGCGACGGTCCGCTGGATGGCGGCCTCGACGTCGCGGGCGGCCTGCTCGGTAATCAGCGGGCCGACCTCGGTGGCGTCGTCGAGCGGGTCGCCGACCTTCAGGTCCCTCGTGCGGGCGACGAGGTTCTCGGCGAGCTCGTCGTAGACGGCGTCCTCGACGTAGATCCGCTTGACCGCGCAGCAGATCTGCCCGTTCCCGCGGGCCAGCCGCCCGAGCACGATGGCCTCGGCGGCCCGGTCGACGTCGGCGTCCGCGCAGACGATCATCGGGTCGTTGCCGCCCAGCTCGAGCTGGACCTTCTTCAGCGTCCGGGCGGCGATCGCGGCGACCTCGCGCCCGGCCGTGGTGCTGCCGGTGAGGCTGACCAGCTGTACGCCTGGGCTTTCCACCAGCCTTCGCGCGGTGTCCGGTCCGCCCGTGATCACCTGGTGCGCGCCTTCGGGTGGCCCGGCCTCGTCGACGATCGCGGCGATCTCGAGCAGGGTCAGCGGGCACTTCTCCGGCGGCTTGACGATGACCGCGTTGCCGGCCGCGAGCGCGGCGGCGGCCTTGTGGGCGTAGAGCTCGACGGGGTAGTTGAACGGCACGATCGCGACGACGACGCCGAGCGGTTCGCGGATGGTGATGGCGAGGTGCCGCTCGAGCCCGGGTGTCACGTCGAGCGGGATCTGCCGGCCGAACAGCCGCTTGGTCTCCTCGGCGAACCCGCGGAAGATCGCGATCGCGGCGGTCAGCTCACCACGTGTCTGCTCGATGGGCTTGCCGTTCTCCTGCGCCAGCAGCCGCGCGAGCGCGTCGAACCGCCGCGCCATCCCGTCGGCGACCGTGGTCAGGAGGGCCGCCCGTGCGTGCGCCGGCAGCGCCGCCATGCCGGCCCGCCCCTGCTGAGCAGCGGCGATGACGGCCTCGACCTGCGCGGCATCGGCGACCGGCATGGTGCCGAGGACATCGCCCGTGGCCGGATTGTGGATCTCGATACTCGTCGGCTCCGCGGACGCCGGCACAGGCACCTCCAGGTCGATGGTGCTCATAATGTGATCCTGTACGTACAGGATGTCAAGAGCGTCACTCGTCGCGGACGCGCTCGAGGCCTGCTCGGCCGCGGCCCCGGTCAACTGCCTGGCGAGGGCCGACCGTGGCCGTCGCGTTTCGGACCGTGCTGCTGAATGCGCTGGTCACGCGCCCAAGTAGCATGCGGCTCGGCCGATCGTGCGGTTGAGCAGGGGAGTCGTTCGTGCGGGAGATCGCCGTCTTCAGCGGGAGTGCGCATCCGGAGCTCGCCGCCGAGATCTGTGCGCACCTGGAGGTGCCGCTGCGTCCCGTCCGCATCAAGCGGTTCGCCAACGACTGCATCGAGGTGCAGCTGCAGGCCAACTGCCGCGAGCGCGACGTCTTCCTCATCCAGCCGCTCGTGACCCCGGTCCAGGAGAACCTCGTCGAGCTGCTCCTGATGCTCGACGCCGCGCGCGGGGCCTCCGCGGCGCGCACCACCGTCGTCATGCCGCACTACGCCTACGCCCGCTCGGACAAGAAGGACGCGCCGCGCATCTCGATCGGCGGGCGCCTCGTGGCCGACCTCCTCGTCGCCGCCGGCGCCAGCCGGGTGCTCGCCATGACCCTGCACTCCCCGCAGGTGCACGGGTTCTTCAGCGTCCCCGTCGACCACCTGCACGCGCTGCGCGAGCTGGCCGCCTACTTCCGCCGCTACGACCTCGGCAACACCATCGTCGTCTCGCCGGACCTCGGCAACGCCAAGGAGGCCGCGCACTTCGCGAACCTGCTGAAGGTCCCCGTGGCGGCCGGCGCGAAGCAGCGGTTCGCCGACGACAAGGTCACGATCACCTCGATCATCGGCGACGTGCGCGGCCGGGACGTGATCGTGCTCGACGACGAGATCGCCAAGGGCAGCACGGTTCTGGAACTGCTCGACCGGTTGCGCGAGCTGGACGTCCGCTCGATCCGGGTCGCCTGCACGCACGGCCTGTTCGCCTCCGGCGCGCTCAAGCGGATCGGCGAGCAGCCCGAGGTCACGGAGATCGTGTGCACCAACACTGTGCCCATCCCGAACAGCGAGCGCACGTCGAAGCTGACCGTGCTCTCCATCGCGCCCGCGCTCGCCGAGGCGATGCGTCGGATCCACAATGGAGAGTCGGTCAGCGCGCTGTTCGACGCGCCGTGATCAGGCGCGCGGGTAAGGCTGCTGGCGGTTGACCACCGAGGTGGCGCTCTCCCCGTTGTACGCGGGACTCTCGGTGGGGTCGGGCACCCGCGTGCCGTAGGCGGTGTTGGCCTGCTCGTTGGCCAGCCGGCGAGCCTCCCGCTCGTGGGCGAGCTCGTCGAACTCCTCGCGGTCCCGGATCCGGGTGAGCGCGGTGATCGCGACCGCGTGCGCGATCCCGATGATGATCAGCACCACCCCGAGACGCAGCACGAGGCCTTCGACCGGTTTGTCGGTCCACACGTCGATCGTGGAGACGAGCGCGAGCACGCCCAGCACCACCAGGTGGAACAGCACCGACACGAGCCTGGTCAGCGACTCCGCCGAGGCGCTGGGCGCGGACTGTTGCAGGAACCTGCGGCCGTTGCGGTAGATGATCTGGCCGTCGACCAGGACCAGCAGGGTCCCGATCAGCAAGAACGTCAGATAGCTGTTGGTGTCCACGGCGTGCACCTCTCGTCGGACTACCCACGGTGAGTTGCCCGTGCCGCGTGCCGTGAAACCCGCCGGCCGGGCGCTTTTCCGTGGACCAGCCGGTTTGACCCGCTCGTCTGGTGGGCACCCGGTCCGGGACCGCACGGAAGGAGCACCTGACCGATGCGCAGCGAGACAACGGGCCAGGCGGCCGCACACCGGCTCGTCCAGTGCGTGCTCGACAGCGACTCCGACGGGCTCACCGATGCCCTGGAGACCGTTGTGGTGCAACAAGACCGGCTCTCCGGCTACGTGCGCGAGGTGGTCGCCGAGCTCATTCAGGTCGCCGCCACCGCGGTGCGGGACAGCGTCGGCCCCAGCTACGGCGACGCGGCGTTCGCGGTGGAGCTGCGGGACGAGACCGAGGGGTCGGTGTCGATCGACGAGCTGGCCCCGCAGTCCCGCGCCACGATCCGCGCGTTGCTCGCGGACCTCAACGGCAGGGCCGAGGACGCGCAGTTCCAGCTCGACCTCGCGGTGCGTGAGCTGGACCCGCTGACCGGCCTGGACACCGTCCGCCGCGCGCTCACCATGACGGTCGCGCTGATCCAGTGGTCGGGAGACGCACGGTGACCTCCGACTTCGGCGCCGACGACCTCGGCGCCGACGACCTCCTGGCCGACCCGGCGGACGTCCTGGAGCAGCGGCGTCCGGTGCGCGAGGACGACGAGCCCGAGACCGAGCCGCCCCCCGACGAGATCGACCCCGAGGCGGACCCGGCCGACGTGCAGGAACAGCTCCGGACCGTCCCGACCGAGGAGGAGGACTGGCCCTGATGCGTGACGGCGGCCAACCGGCGGACCCGCCGCAGGACACGGGTCCCCCGGACCCGGTGGAGCGCGATGGCGCCGCCCTGAGCGCGGCCGAGGACCTCGACGAGGACCGCTTGGCCGCGGACCCGTTGGAGGAGGCCCTCGACCCGCCGGAGCACTATTCCGGCGTGAACAAGTGGGGCACCACCCCGTTCGAGGAGAGCCAGGGCGAGCCCCTCGACAGCAAGCTCCGCGCCGAGCAGCCCGACGTGCAGCCGTAGGACCCGCCGCTGATGAACATTTGTCAACCACCGCAGGGCATTCGCCGCATAAGGGACGAAGATCACGGTGCCGTCCGGACAGTGCTTGCCTTCGGTGCTCCCAAGGGCGACGCTGTCAGCGCAGTCGGGCGTGGAGGTGCGGTATGCGTCGGTGGACATTCCTGGGCCTAGCGGTACCGGTGATGCTCGCGAGCACGGTGGTGGCCGCCGATGCCCAGTCGGGCGACACCGGACACGGTGGGCGGCACCGGATCGACCACATCGTGGTGATCTACGAGGAGAACCACAGCTTCGACAACCTGTTCGGCGGTTGGGAGCGCGTGGACGGGCTGCCCGGCGCGAACCCGCAGAAGCAGGTGGCGACGGACGGGACCCCGCTGGCGTGCCTGCCGCAGAACGACGTCAACCTGACCTCCCCGCCGCTGCCGGTGACGTGCACCGGCCAGCCGGCCGACTCGGCGTTCGCGAACCAGCCGTTCCCGCTCGACCGGTACATCTCGCCGCAGGACACCACCTGCCCCGCGCCGGGCCAGTTCGCGCCCAACGGCATCCCGAAGGGTCAGGGGCTGCCCGGTGGCTGCACGCGGGACCTGGTGCACCGCTACTACCAGGAGCAGTACCAGCTCAACGGCGGGCGGATGAACCGCTACGTCGCCGGCAGCGACGCGGTCGGGCTGACCATGGGCCAGTACGACACCCGTGCGCTGCCCATCTACCAGTACCTGCACGGGCGGCAGGCGCCCAACTACGTCGTCGCCGATCACCTGTTCCAGGGCGCGTTCGGCGGCTCGTTCCTCAACCACCAGTGGCTGATCACGCCGCACACCCCGACCTGGCCGGGCGCCGTGCGCGACGGCGGCGCGACCGACCTGCACTCGGTCGTCGGCCCGGACGGCCACCCGGCGGCGGCCCCGCTGCACCCCGCGGCGCCGGGCGTGCGCGACGGGGCGCTGACCCAGGCGGCCAACCCCGACGGCAGCTGCGTGGTGCCCGCCGGCGTGGCCCCGCCGCCGGCGGGGACGGCGTGCGGTGACTACGCGGTGAACACCATCCAGCCGCCGTACCAGCCCTACCCGCCGGGCACGCCGGCCGCGCGGCGGCTGCCGCCGCAGACCACGCCGACCATCGGCGACCGGCTCTCCGGCGCGGGCGTGGACTGGGCCTGGTACTCGGGCGGCTGGGACAACGCGAACGGGAACGTCGGCGGTCCGGGATGGACGAACGGCACGACGCCGGGCACGTGCGCGAACCCGCGCACGACGGCGAACGCGGTGTACCCGAACTGTCCGGATGCGACGTTCCAGTACCACCACCAGCCGTTCAACTACTACGCCAGCCTCGCGCCCGGGACGGCCGCACGCGCCGCGCACCTGCGGGACGAGGTGGAGTTCGTGGCCGCGGCGAAGGCCGGGCGGCTCAAGCCGGTGAGCTTCGTCAAGCCGGTGGGGGAGGACAACGAGCACCCCGGGTACGCCAGTGAGGACAAGGGCAGCCGGCACCTGGTCGACCTGGTCAAGGCGGTCGAGGAGGGCCCGGACGCGGCAAGCACGATGATCGTGGTGACCTACGACGAGTTCGGCGGGCAGTGGGACCACGTCGCACCTCCGGCCGGCCGGCGCGGGGTGAGCGACCAGTGGGGCCCGGGCACCAGGATCCCGGCGCTGCTGATCTCCCCGCGGCTGCGACAGCACTTCGCCGTGGACCACACCTCGTACGACACCACGTCGGTGATGGCGACCATCGAGGACCGCTTCCGGCTGGCGCCCCTGGGCACCCGCGACGCGGCGGTGCACGACTTGTTCACGGCGTTCCACTGACGGACTCAGCTCCACGGCGCGGCGCGGCCCGACGGTCCGAACTGGACAGTCTCGTCAGACGATCACGATTCGGGGGCCCGCCTGGGCCAGCTCGTTGATCGTGGCGCGGTCGACCCGGTCGTCGGTGATGAAGGTGTCGATGTCCTTCAGCTCCGCGAAGCGGGTGAAGCAGTCGTTGCCGATCTTGGTGTGGTCGGCCAGCAGGACGCAGCGGCGGCTGCTCGCCACGGCCGCTCGCTTGATCATGGCCTCGGCGGAGTCCGGTGTGGTCAGTCCGCGCTCCGCGGAGATGCCGTTCGTGGCGATGAAGGCCACGTCCACGAACGTCTCGCGCAGGGCCTGCAGCGCCCAGGCGTCGACCGTGGCCAGGGTGCGGCTGCGCAGCCGCCCGCCCACGAGCATGATCGTGAGGTTGGGGCGGGTCGACAGGGTGAGCGCGATGTTGACCGAGTGGGTGACGACCGTCAGCTCGCGGTCGGTGGGGAGCTCGTCGGCCATACGTGCGGTGGTGGACCCCGCGTCGAGCAGGATGCTGCCCTCCTCGGGCAGCTCCGCGAGCGCGGCCTTGGCTATCCGGGTCTTCTCCGCGGTCATGACACCCTCGCGGGTGGCGAGCGCCGGCTCGAAACCGAGGCGCTCCACCGGGATCGCGCCGCCGTGCACCCGGCGGACCACGCCGTGCCGCTCGAGGATCGTGAGGTCGCGGCGGATGGTCTCGGTGGTGACGGTGAACTCGTCGGCCAGCGCGGTGACGTCCACCCGTCCCCGCGCTCGGGCGCGTTCGAGGATCACCTGCTGCCGCTCCTCGGCATACACCGGCGACTCCCTCCGCACACGGGGTGTGGCAGTTCGCGATTATAACGGGAAGAGAACAAGGGACCCGGTGGACCGCGAGGGGGGCGCGGTCCACCGGGATGCCGGGGTATGCCGGATCGTTTCGCCACCGGCGGGGGCTGTTGTCGCCGAGAAGAGTATCCGCCGGCCGACTGGTAAAACTACTAGCACCAGTGCCGAGCGGGCGCGGCTCAGGCCGCGATCACCTGCGGGCCGGCCGTGGCGATCTCCTTGGCGGCGATCGGGTCGACGCCCGAGTCGGTGATCACGATGTCGAGGTCGGCCAGCTCACCGAACGCGGCCGGCTGGTTGTTGTCGATCTTGGTGTGGTCGGCGAGCAGCACCGTGCGGCGGGCGCAGGCGATCATCGCGCGCTTGACCGTGGCCAGGGCCTCGTCCGACGTCGTGAGCCCGCGGGCGACGGAAAGTCCCATGGTGCCAACAAAGGCGACGTCCACGTAAATGTTCCACAGCACGCGCAGGGACCACTCGTCCACCGCGGCCAGGGAATGACGCTGCAGCCGGCCGCCGACCATCATCAGCGTGAGGTTGGTCCACGAGCTCAGCGCTGAGGCGATGGCCAGGGAGTTCGTGACCACCGTGAGCTCACGGTCGGTGGGCAGGATCTGGGCGAGCAGGCCGGTGGTGGTTCCGGCGTCGATGAGAATGGCGCCGTCCTCGGGAACCTCGGCCAACGCGGCCTCCGCAATGCGCTCTTTCGCGCCCATGCCTCACCGCCCGCGGATCAGGGAAGCGCGAGCTTACTGCCTGAAACAACGAGTTCACCAGTATTGCGTCGAGTTTCTTGACTCGCCACAGAGGAGAAGGTAAACACAGCGATATCAAGATGATTCGGCGCGATTCCCACATACACGCAGAACGGGTGAACCGCCGGGTGTAAGCGTGCTTTGCCGTCCCAAAAGGACGGAAAGTCATGGCCGTCGGGGACGACGAGGGGACGGTTGAGCGCGTGATCGTGACGGTGACGTTGAACCCCAGCCTGGATCGGACGATGGAGATCGCGGACCTGAACCGGGGTGGGCTCATCCATGCCGAGGCGACCCGGCTGGATCCGGGAGGCAAGGGCGTGAACGTGGCGCGAGCCCTTACCGCACACGGGTTTCCGGCCTGTGCGGTGGTGCCGCGCAACGGCCCGGAAGGCATGCGGCTGACCGCGTTGCTCGGGGTCGAGGGGATCGACGTGTGCGCGGTGCCGGTCACCGGCCACACGCGGTCCAACGTGAGCCTCGTGGAGCCGGACGGGACCGTCACGAAGATCAACGAGCGTGGTGGCCGGCTCACCGACGGCGACCTCGAGGCGATCCTCGAGGCGGTGCTGGCGGTGGGCGACGGGGCCGAGTGGGTGGTGGCCAGCGGCAGCCTGCCCCCCGGAGTGCCGGACGCCTTCTACGCGCGGCTCGGTCAACGGGTGAGCGAGCTGGGCGTGCGGTTCGCCGTGGACACGTCCGGGCCCGCGCTGCCGGCGGCGCTGGAGACGCGACCCGCGCTGGTGAAGCCGAACCGGGACGAGCTGGCCGAGTCGGTCGGGTTCCGGATCGACACGGTGGCCGACGCCGTGCGCGCGGCGGAGGTCATCCGGGAGGCCGGCGCGGGTGCCGTGCTGGCCAGCCTCGGCGAGGACGGCGCGGTGCTGGTCGACGCGAACGGCGTGCGGTACGGGGAGTCCCCGGTGGACGGCGGGCGCAGCGCGGTGGGCGCCGGCGACGCGATGCTGGCCGGTTTCCTGGCGGCGACCCTGGCGAACGGCGGGTCGAACGGTGGCTCGAACGGTGCGGTCAACGGCCGCGCGGAGGGCAGTGGGAGAGGTGCGGGGGACGGCGGCGCCGAGACCGGTTCGGGTGGCCCGGTCGACGGTGTCGGTGGGGATGCGTTGGTGGAGGCGTTGTCGTGGGGTGCGGCGGCGGTCCGGCTCCCGGGTTCCCGGATGCCCGGACCGTCTGATGTGGACCGTAGTGCGGTGTGCGTGCACGCCACCGCTGATCTCTCGCGGCAGTTGAGTGGGCCGCACCAAGTACACGGAATGGAGCAGATTCGATGACGAGTTTGCCGACAGGTGTGTCGGACCTGAAGCACTTACAGGGCAACAGCTTCCGCGCCAGGGTGCAACGCTTCGGCGGCAACATGGCCGGAATGATCATGCCGAACATCGGCGCGT